>NZ_JBQTCY010000007.1:0-267955 GCF_052663225.1 Niallia sp. 03133 | reverse complement strand
TTCTTCTTACACATAATCTAGTTTTGAGGGAACAACTCTCAGGTAAAATAATAGTCTGGTGGCAATAGCGAGAAGGTCACACCCGTTCCCATACCGAACACGGAAGTTAAGCTTCTCAGCGCCGATGGTAGTTGGGGGCTCTCCCCCTGTGAGAGTAGGACGTCGCCAGGCAACAATAAAAGAAGGTGTTATAGAGGCTGATAAGCTTTTTATAACACCTTTTTTTATACTTTCATAAAAATTTCTTGCTAACATATGTATATTTCTTTCAAAGATAATAAAACAAAACGAATCCCAACAGTGAAAAGATTGGGAATTAATTTATGACTATATTGGTTTCTGTATACTTTCACAATGGAATGAGGAAAATCATTTAAGATCTGCAGTTAGTTAATAAAAATTATGGGATAGATGAAAATACCCGTTTTTTTACTTTCTAAATGGATATCTGAGGGCTATTGAAGGAATGAGTGTTTATAGTTTAAATATGATGTCTTAATTAGAATAAATGAAGGAGTCATTTCTAGATTCATATTAAGTTTATTTGCCTTATTTTTAGGTGGAAATGAAAAGATCTTATTAATGCGAGAGAAAGTATGATTAAAGGATTAATAGGCTTGTGAACCAAAGGATTTAAAGCTTATATAATTAGGAAAACTCTAACCTAGCAACCGCTATGTTAGGGGTTGCTTATAATAAGAAAATACCGAGGGGCAGGTTTTGAAAACATGTTAAATGCTGTTTTATCCCACGCTTAACGGGCTGTAAGACCCCCACCTCAAGATGCCGAGAAATCGAGGAAGATAGGTGGGGGATAACAGCCCGTAAAGGTCCGATAAGTGCAACTAACCATCAGTGGGGGATGAGGAAAAACCCCCACTGATGGAAGTTTACTTTATATGAAAGATCATAAAATAAATATGATAAGTGCTGTATTTTATGGAAGAAGGAGCAATTAAGGGAACAAAGGAAAGAACAAAAAACAGCAATTTTGAAATTTGTGGAAAGTGAGCAAATGGTTAAAAGTAAGCTTAAGTCAAGTAAGGAAATATAATAGAAGGAATCAGAGGCTTTATAAATATCTAGGAAAAATATATACCTATGGTATTTTAATTAATATTTATATGTTCCAAATCCGGGCTTTTTTGACACAAGTGTAAAATAAAGTTATGACTTTTTTCTAGTTTTTATTTTTTCTGATTTATTATATTGCAAAAGAATAAAAATGATCTATGACGATTTTCTTCTATAATATAGTTCATTTTAAAAAGAAGCATATTATATGTAAAAAAACCTCACACGAAATCTCCGTTCTACTTAATTGTTGTGCCTTTCATAATTAATTCCTTTGATACTGTTTACTTCCATTTAAATAGGCAATTATAATAAATATAGTGGGTTTTCTGGAAATGTCTTTTTCAGGACTTTTTCCTTTCTAGACTTAAAACAGAAATCATTGGCATCAGGGGATATGGGAGTGATTAATTTGTTGGAGAATAGTGTTACAATGGTGTTGATAATTTTGATTATTAATATTGTATATGTGTCTTTTTTTACGATAAGAATGATTTTAACTTTAAAGGGTCAAAGGTACTTAGCTGCATTTTTAAGTTCAATTGAGGTTATAATCTATGTAATTGGATTAGGCCTGGTATTGGACAACTTGGATCAAATACAGAATTTGATAGCATACGCAGCAGGATATGCCATCGGAGTTATTGTAGGAATGAAAATAGAAGAAAAACTTGCGTTAGGATATATAACAGCTAATGTTATTACTAAAGAATATGATAAGGATTTGCCGAAAACTTTGAGGGAGCAAGGATATGGTGTGACAAATTGGCTGGCAAATGGTTTAGAAGGAGATAGAATGGCGCTGCAAATATTAACTCCTAGAAAATATGAGCTTCGGCTATATCAAACAATTAAAGAAATTGATCCAAAAGCTTTTATTATTGTCTATGAGCCAAAAACAATCCACGGTGGATTTTGGGTGAAGAGTGTAAGGAGAGGAAAATTATTTCATGGTCCAAAAAATGAAATTTGAAGTCCAGGAAAATGAATCGATTTCGGAGTGTTTAGATCGGATGCAAAAGGAAGGATATACACCAATTAAACGGATGGAAAAACCAATTTTTAAAGAGCAAATTACGAATGGCAGTGCTTCATATGAACCTGTATCAAGAAAAATTATTTTTGAAGCAATAAAAAAATAAACGTGAAATCCCGAACATTATTCAAAGCGGAAGATTTATTGTTCGATTTTCAGTTGACAATGTATAAAAAGCCTTGTTAATATGATATAGTGTTAAAGGAAAAGATAAGAAAAGCAGTGATATATATTCCACATTAAACTTTTTGCTTTCTTATATTATAAAAAAACTAATAATTGAATAGCCCTCATATAATAATGGGAATATGGCCCATAAGTTTCTACCCGGTAACCGTAAATCACTGGACTATGAGGGAAAGTTAATGCTGCCAGTAGAAGAATTGCATGGTCTATTTTTCTATCGTTTGTGCCCTGGACGGATACTTTCTCTCTAAATAGTAGAAGCATCTGAACAGGGCTTTTTATATGGAATGGAAATAATTTAACAAGAATCAGGAGGGAAGACATGACCGCTCAAATAGGCGTTATCATGGGCAGTAAATCAGATTGGGAAACAATGAAACACGCATGTGACATGCTAGAACAGCTTGAAGTAAGCTATGAAAAAAAAGTAGTTTCAGCACACCGCACTCCTGATTTAATGTTTAAATATGCAGAAGAGGCAAGAAGTAGAGGATTAAAGGTTATCATTGCTGGAGCCGGAGGAGCTGCACATCTTCCAGGCATGGTTGCTGCAAAAACAACCTTGCCGGTGATAGGCGTACCGGTGCAATCAAAAGCATTAAATGGACTGGATTCATTGTTATCCATTGTTCAAATGCCAGGAGGAGTACCAGTAGCAACTGTAGCAATCGGAAAAGCAGGTGCAACCAACGCAGGTCTTCTAGCAGCACAAATTCTTGGAGCTGAAGACAATCAATTAGCAGAAAGAATTGCGCTTATGCGAGAAAAAACAAAAACAGAGGTTATGGAAAGTAGTGATGAGCTTGTCTAATTCAATGATTCTGCCAGGACAAACCATTGGGATTATTGGCGGTGGACAATTAGGAAGAATGATGGCACTTGCTGCAAAAGTACAGGGCTTTCGCATAGCTGTATTAGATCCTATAGAAGATTCTCCTTGCGGCCAAGTAGCTGATTATAAAATAGTTGATGCTTATGACAGCTTACCCGCCATTCAGAAACTCGCAGAAATAAGTGATGTCATTACTTACGAATTTGAAAATATTGATGCAGCTGCATTAGATTGGCTTAAAAAAAATGCAAATGTACCTCAAGGATCTGCTTTGCTGGAAATAACGCAAGATCGCATTAAGGAAAAGCAAGCAATTCAACAGGCAGGTATAAAAGTTGCACCATTTAAAATAATAGAAGAATGCGTTGATATTAGAACAGGTTTAGCGGAATTAGGCTATCCAGCTGTTTTAAAAACGGCTCGTGGAGGTTATGATGGAAAAGGTCAATATGTCATAACGGACAGCAGTCAAATAACGGAATCAGAAGCTTTATTAAATAATGGTCCATGTGTTTTAGAGAAATGGATTCCTTTTGAAAAAGAAATATCTGTAATTGTAACGAGAAGTGGCAAAGGGGAAAGCACCGTTTTTCCTGTGAGTGAGAATATTCATATCCACAATATTTTGCATGAATCCATTGTACCGGCAAGAATTAGCGAATATGCAAAAGATCAGGCAATTGAAAAAGCAAATAAATTGGCCGAACATTTAGGGTTGGTCGGGACATTGGCTGTAGAAATGTTTCTTGCAGCAAATGACGATATTTATATTAATGAACTGGCTCCAAGACCGCATAATTCAGGACATTATACAATTGAGGCTTGTGAAACTTCTCAGTTTGAACAGCATATACGCGCTGTCTGCAATTGGCCGTTGGCTAGTACAAGACTATTAAGACCTGCTGTAATGGTTAATATTCTTGGTGAACATCAAGAGCATATTATCAATAAAATTTCAGAACTTCAAGATTGGAAAATCCATTTATATGGTAAAGATGAACCGAAAGAGAAAAGAAAGATGGGTCATGCGACATTGCTTCGTTCATCCGTTGAAATTGCTTTAGATGAAATTGAGAATACTAACATTTGGAATTTACAGACAGAAAAAATCGGAGGATAAAAGATGATCGATCGTTACACAAGACCAGAAATGGGAAATATTTGGACAGAACAAAATCGTTTCCAAGCATGGCTGGAAGTAGAAATTCTTGCTTGTGAAGCATGGGTAAAGCTTGGAGAAATCCCAGAAGAAGATGTGAAAAAAATTCGTGAAAATGCTTCGTTTGATATCGAGCGCATTCAAGAAATTGAGTTGGAAACTAGACATGATGTGGTGGCATTTACAAGAGCAGTATCTGAAACGCTTGGAGAAGAAAGAAAATGGGTTCATTATGGTCTTACTTCAACAGATGTAGTTGATACAGCAGTATCTTACTTAATTAGACAGGCGAATGAAATACTTTTAAAAGATATCGAAAACTTTATTGAAGTATTAAAAAACAAAGCACAAGAACATAAATATACCGTAATGATGGGCCGTACACATGGAGTGCATGCAGAGCCGACAACATTTGGTTTAAAGCTGGCATTATGGTATGAAGAAATGAAGCGCAACTTAGAAAGATTTAAAGCTGCGGCTGCCGGAATAGAATATGGCAAAATTTCAGGTGCTGTTGGAACATATGCAAATATTGATCCTTTTGTAGAAAAATATGTTTGTGAACAATTAGGGTTAAAGCCTGCTCCAATTTCTACGCAAACATTACAACGTGATCGACATGCGGACTATATGTCTACACTTGCACTAGTTGCAACATCTATTGAGAAATTTGCTGTCGAAATTCGCGGATTGCAAAAAAGTGAAACGCGAGAAGTAGAAGAATTTTTTGCAAAAGGGCAAAAAGGATCTTCGGCTATGCCACATAAACGCAACCCAATCGGTTCTGAAAATATGGCTGGACTTGCAAGAGTTATTCGCGGTTATATGCTAACTGCATACGAAAATGTTCCATTATGGCATGAAAGAGATATTTCTCATTCGTCAGCAGAACGAATTATTATTCCAGACGCTACCATCGCATTAAATTATATGTTGAATCGATTCAGCAATATCGTAAAGAATTTAACGGTATATCCAGAAAATATGAAGCGCAACATGGATCGTACGTTAGGACTAATTTATTCTCAACGTGTTTTATTAGCATTAATCGACAAAGGATTAACAAGAGAAGAAGCATACGATACAGTTCAGCCAAGAGCAATGGAATCATGGGAAAACCAAGTGCCATTCCGTCAGCTGGTTGATGCGGATGAAGTTATTTCATCTAAATTGTCAAAAGAAGAAATTGATGATTGCTTTGATTATCATTTCCATATTAAACATGTGGATACAATTTTCACAAGACTTGGTCTTTAAAATCAATGATGTTAGGTCCCTTCTGCATAAAAGGGGGGATCTAACCCATATTAAATGTTAAAATTAAGTTTTTGCAAGTTTTATAGGTTTTCGTTTTATCCCTAATTTTTTTGATAAGGAGACTCTTCAAATGGAAAAGAGAGCTTTATTGTATGAAGGAAAAGCAAAAAGAGTATATGGAACAAATGATGAAAGTGTCGTGTGGTTAGAATATAAAGATTCTGCAACTGCATTCAACGGCGAAAAGAAAGCCATGATAACCGGTAAAGGCAGATTAAATAATGAAATTACAAGCTTATTATTTTTAAAATTAAAGGAACTTGGTGTTCAGTCTCATTTCATTGAAAAAATTTCTGAAACAGAGCAGTTGGTAAAAAAAGTAGACATTATTCCATTAGAAGTAGTTGTTCGCAATGTTGCAGCAGGCAGTATTTCAAAAAGATTAGGAATAAAAGAAGGACTTCCGTTATCAAAACCATTGGTAGAATTATATTATAAAGACGATGAGCTTGGTGATCCGTTGATAACGGAAGATCACATCGAAGAATTAAATCTTGCCACTGTGGAAGAGGTAAAAATATTAAAAAAGAAAGCATTAGAAGTAAATCATGTATTAAATGACTTTTTCTCTGAATTAGGCATTCAATTAATTGATTTTAAGCTGGAATTTGGTAAAGATAAGAACGGGGAAATATTGCTTGCTGATGAAATATCACCAGACACATGTCGTTTATGGGATAAAGAAACAAATGAAAAACTGGATAAAGACGTATTTCGCCGCGATTTAGGCAATTTAACAGAAGCTTATAAAAATATTCTAGCAAGATTAGGGGGACAACAGAATGTATAAAGTTAAAGTATATATCACATTAAGAGAAAGTGTATTAGATCCACAAGGGAATGCAGTAAAAAGTTCATTGCATTCATTGAATTATAATGAAGTAAGTGATGTTCGCATCGGAAAATATTTAGAACTTACAATTGAAAAGTCAGATCGCAATCTTGATGAAGTGGTAAAAGAAATGTGTGAACGTTTATTAGCAAACACAGTAATTGAAGATTATACCTACGAGGTTGAGGAGGTTGTTGCACAGTGAAATTCGCAGTTGTCGTATTTCCAGGATCTAATTGTGATGTCGACATGTTCCACGCAATTAAGGATGAATTAGGCGAAGAGGTAGAATACGTTTGGCATGACGCAGAAAGCTTGGATGAGTATGACGGAATTTTACTGCCAGGAGGCTTCTCTTATGGAGACTACCTGCGTTCAGGCGCAATTGCTAGATTCAGCAATGTCATGAAAGAAGTTATAAAAGCGGCAGGAGCAGGGAAACCTGTTTTAGGCGTATGCAATGGGTTTCAAATCTTATTGGAAGCAGGATTGCTTCCAGGTGCAATGCGAAGAAATGAAGGTCTAAAGTTTATTTGCCGCCCAGTTGAATTAAAGGTAGAAAATAATGAAACCTTGTTTTCTTCAGAATATGGAAATAAAGAAGTAATTTCTATTCCAATTGCTCATGGTGAAGGAAATTACTATTGTGATGAAGAAACATTAGCATCTTTAAAAGAAAACAATCAAATCGTATTCACATATAATGGCAACAATCCAAATGGCAGCTTAGAAGATATTGCAGGAATTATCAATGAAAAAGGGAACGTTTTAGGCATGATGCCACATCCAGAAAGAGCTGTAGATGAGCTTTTAGGCGGAGCGGATGGTCTAAAGATTTTTAAATCAATCGTAAAACAGTGGAGGGAAGCAAATGTCATTAATGCTTGAGCCAAGTCCAGAACAAATTAAAACAGAAGAAATTTATAAACAGATGGGTGTAACGGACGAAGAATTTGCGATGGTGGAAAAAATTCTAGGCCGCCTTCCTAATTATACGGAAACAGGTTTATTCTCTGTAATGTGGTCAGAGCATTGCAGCTATAAAAATTCAAAACCAGTTTTAAAGAAGTTTCCGACAACTGGTCCACAAGTATTGCAAGGTCCTGGTGAAGGTGCAGGAATTGTAGATATTGGAGATGGCCAAGCAGTTGCATTTAAAATTGAGAGCCATAACCATCCATCAGCAATTGAGCCATATCAAGGTGCTGCAACAGGCGTAGGCGGAATCATTCGTGACGTATTTTCCATGGGAGCTAGACCAATTGCTATTCTAAACTCTTTACGTTTTGGTGAGCTGGATAATGCACGAACAAAATATCTTTTTAAAGAAGTGGTAGCTGGGATTGCTGGCTACGGAAACTGCATCGGCATTCCGACTGTTGGCGGTGAAATTGCATTTGATAACTCTTATGCTGGCAACCCGTTAGTTAATGCTATGTGTGTTGGTTTGATTAATCATGAGGATATAAAAAAAGGGCAAGCGCACGGAGTAGGCAACACGGTAATGTATGTTGGAGCAAAAACAGGACGTGACGGTATCCACGGTGCTACTTTCGCATCTGAAGAGCTGACTGAAAACTCGGATGAAAAACGCCCGGCAGTTCAAGTTGGAGACCCATTCATGGAAAAGCTATTGCTTGAAGCATGCTTGGAGCTAATCCAATCTGATGCACTAGTAGGAATTCAAGATATGGGTGCAGCAGGTCTTGCAAGCTCCAGCGCAGAAATGGCCAGCAAAGCTGGATCTGGAATTGAAATGAACTTAGATTTAGTTCCACAGCGCGAAACTGGAATGACTGCATATGAAATGATGTTATCAGAATCACAAGAGCGCATGCTTATTGTTGTTACAAAAGGAAGGGAACAGGAAATCAAAGATCTTTTCCATAAATATGATTTGGAAGCAGTATCTATTGGTAAAGTAACGGATGATAAAATGCTGCGTTTGCTTCATAAAGGAGAAATCGTTGCAAATGTACCAGCAGATGCACTTGCTGAAGATGCTCCTGTATATCACAAGCCATCGGCTGAGCCGCAGTATTTCCGTGATTTCCAAGCGATGGATAATACAGTTCCTGCTGTGAAAAACTATAACGAAACATTAATCAATCTGTTAAAACAACCTACTATTGCAAGTAAAGAGTGGGTTTATGATCAGTATGATTACATGGTTCGCACGAATACAGTGGTTTCTCCAGGATCTGATGCAGCGGTTGTCCGCATTCGCGGTACTAAAAAGGCTTTGGCAATGACAACTGACTGTAATGCTCGCTACTTGTATCTTGACCCGCAGACCGGCGGGAAAATTGCTGTTGCTGAAGCGGCACGCAACATCGTTTGTTCAGGTGCAGAGCCTTTAGCAATTACAGATAACTTAAACTTCGGCAACCCGGAAAAACCAGAAATATTCTGGCAAATTGAAAAAGCAGCTGAAGGAATAAGCGAAGCTTGTTTAACACTAAATGCACCAGTTATCGGCGGAAACGTATCTTTATATAATGAAACAAATGGAACTGCTATTTATCCAACACCAGTAATAGGCATGGTTGGTTTAATAAAAGATACGAAGCATATTACAACACAAGAGTTTAAAGCAGCTGGAGATTTAATTTATCTATTAGGCGAAACAAAAGATGAATTTGGCGGAAGTGAGCTGCAAAAACTAGTAGCTGGTGCCATTTCAGGAAAAGCGCCTGAATTAGATCTTGAAAAAGAACAAGCCCATCAAAATGCTGTTCTAGAAGCTATTCGTTCTGGTTTTATCGCATCTGCACATGATTTAGCAGAAGGTGGATTAGCTGTTGCTGCTGCAGAAAGTTTAATTGGTTCAAAAGGGTTGGGAGCGAATATTGAAGCAGGTGGAAATCCAGTTTCCGCATTATTTAGTGAATCTCAATCCCGCTTCCTACTTACAGTAAAACCAGAAAATAAACAGGCATTTGAAAAATTAGTTCCAGCAGCATTAATTGGAAAAGTAACAGATACAGCCGTTCTTAACATTAGCCAAGGGGATACTATTCTGATAAATGAACAGGTAGACTCATTAGAAGCTGCCTGGAGAGGAGCAATTCCATGCTTGCTGAAATAAGAGGGTTAAACGAGGAATGTGGAATTTTTGGTGTATGGGGACATGAAGATGCAGCACAAGTAACCTATTACGGACTTCACAGCTTACAACATAGAGGGCAGGAAGGTACGGGCATTGTTGCAACAGATGGGGAAAAGTTAAAAGGAATGAAAGGTGAAGGCCTGGTTTCTGAAATTTTCACAGAAGATGCAATGAAAGAACTAACAGGTAAAGCAGCGATCGGTCATGTTCGATATGCAACTGCAGGAGGCGGCGGATATGAAAATGTTCAACCGCTATTATTCCACTTTCAAAGTGGCAGTATGGCACTGGCGCACAATGGAAACTTGGTAAATGCAACTGGGTTGAAAAGTCAGTTAGAAGCACAAGGAAGCATATTTCAAACAAGTTCCGATACAGAGGTTGTTGCCCATTTAATAAGAAGAGGCGGTTTCTCAGCCTTTAATGAAAGAGTAAAAAATGCTTTATCAATGGTTAAAGGAGCATATGCGTTTTTAATCATGACAGAAACTGAATTAATGGTGGCATTGGACCCTAATGGCATGAGACCACTTTCTTTAGGAAAGTTGGGTGATGCTTATGTTGTGGCATCTGAAACTTGTGCATTTGATGTAGTTGGTGCTGAATTTATTCGTGATGTGCTGCCAGGAGAGTTATTGATCATTGATGATAATGGCTTCCGTTCTGAAATGTTCTCTGTTGCTTCTAATACTGCAATGTGTACAATGGAATATGTTTACTTTTCAAGACCAGATAGCAATATTAATGGCATAAACGTTCATACAGCACGTAAAAATCTTGGGAAACAACTAGCTGTTGAAGCACCGATTGAAGCAGATGTTGTAACAGGCGTACCTGACTCCAGTATATCTGCAGCCATTGGTTATGCGGAAGCAACTGGTATTCCGTATGAATTAGGATTAATTAAAAACCGTTATGTCGGCCGTACATTTATTCAACCATCGCAAGCTTTAAGAGAACAAGGGGTAAAAATGAAGCTTTCCCCAGTTCGTGGAGTTGTTGAAGGAAAACGAGTAATTATGGTGGATGATTCAATTGTTCGAGGTACGACAAGTAAACGAATTGTTACGATGTTGAGAGAAGCAGGAGCAACGGAAGTACATGTTTTAATTAGTTCTCCTCCTATCAAAAATCCTTGTTTCTATGGGATTGATACATCTACAAAAGAAGAATTGATTGCTTCTAAATATTCGGTCGAAGAGCTTCGTGAAATAATTGGAGCAGACTCCTTAATCTTTTTAAGTACAGAAGGCATGATAGAAGCAATCGGCAGAACAGATGAAGGAGAAAACAAAGGACATTGCTTGGCTTGTTTTACAGGTAAATATCCTACTGAAATATATCCATCAACCGTTCACCCATATGAAAAAGTATAATGGATTAGAAGATTAATTCCTCTTCAGGGGAAGTGAAAAGAACCTGATAATGGAATTCCACTTATAGAAAAAAGAAAAAGCGGCATGTTAGTATGTCGCTTTTCTTTTGAAAAGGATTTTACGTATAGAACATTATTGAATGACTAAAAGCAAGGTATATCATTAGATTCCTCCACTCATTTCTTAATAAGTAGGAATAGGCTAAACATTTCAAAAAAATGAAAATTCGCCATGCTAGTACGATATACTATAGGAGGATAAACGATGGCTGAAGCTTATAAACAAGCAGGAGTAAATATTGAGGCTGGATATGAAGCTGTTACAAGAATGAAAAAACATGTGAAGAAGACAATGAGACCTGGTGTAATGGGAGGCCTCGGCGGATTCGGAGGAATGTTTGATTTATCGGTGCTAAATTTAAGAAATCCAGTGCTGGTTTCAGGTACGGATGGTGTTGGAACAAAGCTTATGCTTGCTTTTTTGTTAGATCAACATGATACGATTGGCATTGATGCAGTAGCAATGTGTGTGAATGATATTGTTGTTCAAGGCGCAGAACCGATCTATTTTCTTGATTATATTGCTTGTGGAAAAGCAGAACCAGCAAAAATTGAAGCGATTGTAAAAGGGATTGCTGATGGCTGTGAGCAGGCTGGCTGTGCATTAGTCGGCGGAGAAACTGCAGAAATGCCAGGAATGTATAGTGAAGAAGAATATGATTTAGCAGGATTTGCAGTTGGCGCTTGTGAAAAGGAAAATCTTATTACAGGTGAAAAGATAAAAGCTGGAGATGTTTTAATCGGATTAGCTTCAAGTGGTATTCACAGCAATGGCTATTCATTAGTAAGAAAGCTGTTTTTGGAACAAGCGAAAATGTCTTTAACAGACTATGTGGAAGAATTAGGATGTACACTAGGAGAAGAGTTAATTAAACCAACTAAAATCTATGTGAAATCTGTTTTATCTGCACTTAAACAATTTGAAGTCAAAGGCCTTGCACATATTACAGGCGGCGGTTTTATTGAAAATATTCCACGCATGCTTCCAGAAGGAATGGGGATGGAACTTTACGAAAGCAATTGGGAAGTTCCGGCGGTATTTGAATTGATGCAGTCCATTGGTAGCCTAAATCGCAAAGAAATGTACAATATTTTTAATATGGGTACAGGCATGGTTTTAGCTGTAGACAGAAATTTAGAAGAAGAAGTGCTGAACCATTTTGCAAGTATTGGGGAAAAGGCCTATACACTAGGAAAGGTTACAGAAGATGGTGAAATAAACATCATCTTAAAGTAGTGGAGGGTTAGAAATGAAAAATATTGCGGTTTTTGCATCAGGAAGCGGATCGAATTTTCAGGTCATTGTAGATGCTATTGAAAGCAAAGAAATTCAGAGTAATGTGAGTTTATTGGTATGTGATAAACCAGAGGCTTACGTGTTGGAGCGGGCGGCAAAGCACCATATTCCTTCCTACGTCTTTTCGGCGAAACAATTTCAGACTAAGGCACAATATGAACAGGAAATTTTAAAAGAGTTAAAAGCAAAGAATGTGGAATTGATTATTCTTGCAGGTTATATGAGATTGATTGGAGACACACTTTTACAGGCTTTTCCGCAAAAAATTATTAATGTTCATCCTTCTTTGCTTCCAGAATTTCCTGGAAAAGATGCAATCGGACAGGCATTAGAAGCAGGTGTTCAAAAAACGGGAGTTACTATTCATTATGTTGATGAAGGTATGGATACGGGACCGGTTATTGCACAACGTGAAATTGATATAGAAAAGAATGAAACATTAGAAAGCTTGCAAACAAAGATTCACGCTTTAGAACATAAACTTTATCCAGAAGTCATAAAGGCATTGCTTTAAATAACACATAACAGAATACAGCAGGTTGCTACATTAATTTGGAGGGGTATAGCAGATGAAAAAAAGGGCGTTAATAAGTGTATCGGATAAAACTGGGATTACAGACTTTGCAAAGGAACTGCATGAACTCGGATATGAACTGATTTCAACAGGGGGAACAAAAAAAGCAATTCAAGACAGCGGTATACCTGTATTAAGTGTTAGTGATGTAACTGGATTTCCGGAAATTTTAGAAGGAAGAGTAAAAACACTTAACCCATATATTCATGGAGGGCTTCTTGCGAAATTTGACGAATCAAGTCATCAAGAGCAGTTAAAAGAACATAAGATTGATCCTATTCAAATAGTTTGTGTAAACCTTTATCCTTTCCAACAAACTATTGCCAAACAAGATGTTACGGTGGAAGAAGCTATTGAAAATATTGATATCGGTGGACCAACAATGCTTCGTGCTTCTGCAAAAAATCATCAGTATGTAACAGTAGTAGTTGATCCTGTTGATTATGAAAAGGTTATTGAGGAATTAAAACAAACTGGCGACGTACAATATGAAACAAGACGCAGATTGGCTGCGAAAGTATTCCGCCATACTGCTTCTTATGATGCTATGATTGCTGAATATATGACAGAACTTACGGAAGAAGAAACTCCTGAAAAATTAACGGTAACGTATGAATTAACACAATCTTTACGCTATGGAGAGAACCCTCATCAAAAAGCTGCATTTTACCGCAGACCATTAGGATCAGAATTTTCTATTGCAAATGCTACACAATTGCATGGTAAAGAATTATCTTATAACAATATAAATGATGCAGACGCAGCAATTCAGATTGTAAAAGAATTTAAGGAGCCTGCTGCTGTTGCTGTTAAACACAGCAATCCATGTGGTGTAGGAACAGGAGAAGATATCTTTACTGCTTTTTCAAAAGCATTTGAAGCAGATCCAGTATCCATATTTGGAGGTATTATTGCTCTTAACCGAGAAGTAGATGCCCAAACAGCAGAGAAGCTTCGTGAAATCTTTTTAGAAATTATCATTGCACCATCTTTTTCTAATGAAGCGTTAACGATTTTACAAGGGAAAAAGAATTTGCGTTTATTAACGATCCCATTTGCCGGTGGAGATAATAAAGAAATGAAGTTTACTTCCATTGAAGGCGGCTTGTTAACACAAGATTTTGATCGATATACATTAGAAGATGCTACTATTTCTATTCCTACTGAAAAGAAACCTACTGAAGAAGAGTGGGAAGCGTTAAAATTTGGATGGAAAATTGTTAAGCATGTTAAATCAAATGCTATTGTTGTAAATAATAAAGAAATGACGCTTGGTATTGGTGCAGGTCAAATGAATCGTGTGGGAGCTGCAAAAATCGCGCTGGAGCAAGCTGGTGAAAAGAGTGTAGGTGCAGTATTGGCATCGGATGCATTTTTCCCAATGGATGATACGGTGGAAGCTGCTGCAAAAGCGGGAGTAACAGCAATTATTCAAACAGGCGGAAGTATTAGAGATGAAGATTCCATTAAAAAAGCGAATGAATATGGAATTGCAATGGTCTTGACTGGAATTAGACATTTTAAACATTAAACCTTTAGCTGGAGGACAAAGATAAATGAAGATACTCGTAATTGGGCGCGGTGGAAGAGAACATACAATTTGTACAAAAGTGAAAGAAAGCGAAAAGGTAGATACTGTTTTTGTTGCACCTGGCAATGTTGGAATGACAGATGTAGCGGAGCGCATTGCAATTGACGAAACAGACGTAGAAAAATTAGTGGATTTTGCTTTGATAAACAGGATTGATTTAACCATTGTTGGTCCAGAAGTTCCATTACTTGCAGGGGTAGTAGACAAATTCGAAGAAGCTGGTTTAAAAGTGTTTGGACCAAAACAGAAAGCAGCTGAAATTGAAGGAAGCAAGTCTTTTGCGAAAGATATTATGAAAAAGTACGAAATTCCTACTGGCGAATACGCTACTTTTTCGAGTTATGAAGAAGCGAAAGCATATATCGAAGAAAAAGGTGCCCCCATTGTAATTAAGGCGGACGGTTTGGCTGCTGGAAAAGGTGTAACCGTGGCAATGACACTGAAGGAAGCATTAGCAAGCATTGAAGAAATGCTATTAGATGCAAAATTCGGAAGTGCATCCGCAACGGTTGTAATTGAAGAATTTTTAGCAGGTGAGGAATTTTCTTTAATGTCTTTTGTGAATGGCGAAACGGTTATTCCTCTGGAAATCGCTCAAGATCATAAGCGTGCTTTTGATGGAGATAAAGGTCCAAATACAGGCGGCATGGGAGCATATTCTCCTGTTCCACATATTCCAGACAGTGTTGTAAAAACAGCGTTAGAAACGATTGTAAAGCCAACTGCAAAAGCTCTTGTAGAGGAAGGAAGATCTTTTACTGGCATTTTATATGCAGGTTTAATTGCAACAGAACAAGGACCAAAAGTAATTGAATTTAATGCAAGGCTTGGGGATCCAGAAACACAGGTTGTGCTGCCTAGAATGAAGTCGGATTTGGTAGAAGTGCTGTTGGAAATTTTAGCGGGAGAGGTTCCAACAATAGAGTGGCATGAAGAAGATATGCTGGGAGTTGTAATTGCCTCTAAAGGATATCCTGACAAATATGAAAAAGGCGCTGTTATCAAAGGACTTGACAAGATGGAAGATGTATCTATTTTTCACGCAGGAACACAAACAAACGAAGCAGGAGAGTTTATTACAGACGGCGGCCGTGTATTGCTAGTTGCAGCAAAGAGTGCGGAATTGAAAGATGCACAATCGAAAGTATATAAACAACTAGAAAAACTAGAAAGCGATGGCGTATTTTACCGCAAAGACATAGGCTTTAAAGCGATAAAATAAGAAAAGCGAAAGCGTCTTGAACATCAACTTATAGATAGAGGTTTGAAGGTCGATATCAGGTTATTTTTTGCCATTTTTAAAAATAAAGGGGACAGATATTTGCAGTATGAATCTTGCAAAAGTCTGTCCCTTTTTTTAATGTTTTTTCATGTCATCTGGCGAAAAAACAGTGGATGGGTTGAATTTTTCCATTATTTTTGAAACTTCTTTAGAAGAAGAAGTGTTTGCAGCGGGCGTCTCTTTGTTTGGCGGTGAATCATTTTGATGAACAGGCTTTTGTTTTGCCGGATAGATCGTTTCTTTGTTATCATATAGTTCCACAAGGGGACAGAAGCGAACGACCCCTTCAGCAATTTTCATTGCTGCAAGAAATGCAATGACTAAAAAGGATTGATTGTAAGGTTTTTTTGAAAGCTTTGCTGTACTCCAAGCCAAAAAAGTAAAACCTATTGTGATGCGGATTAAAGCATTAATTAAGCTGATATTTGGTTTTGGATTCATAAGATAGTTTCCTCCTACATAAATTTAACAAAATGGTAATAGTAAATAAAAACTTATATGATAAAATAATGATACTGTAAATATTTACTACTAATGATTAAATATGTCTGACATAGAATCTTTAAAAATAACTAAAGTTTCCTGAATATTAACCAATGACAAATGGAGTTATTATTATTTATCCCACTCTTAACGGGCAGTAAGACCCCCATCTCGGGGATGCCGAAGAATCGAAGAAGCCAGGTGGGGGATAACTGCCCGTAAAGGTCCGATAAGTTCAACTAACCATCAGTGGGGGATGAAGAATACCCCCACTGATGGAAAGGTTCACTTTATAAATAGGTTTTTAGCCAACAGAAAGAGGAGGCGAAAAGATGTTGGATCAACGTTACCGTTGGAAAAACAAGGATTTACGTGATCATGTTTCTGTTTTGGATGGTGAAATATCACCAACAATTGTTCTGCAAAATGCCGCATATTTAAACCAAAATTTACGCAAGTGGATGCATGCAACCATTTGGATTTATCAGGATCGAATTATTTATGTTGGAAAAGAAATGCCTAAGCATGTCAATGATGACTGTGAAATAATTGATTGCACGAATAAGCTGCTTGTGCCTGGATATATAGAACCACATGCCCATCCTTTTCAAATTTATAATCCCCTAACATTTGCACAATATACATCACAATATGGAACGACAACACTTATCAATGATAATTTAGTTTTGGCTATGCAGTTAAGCAAAAAGAAAGCGTTTGCTCTGTTAGGGTTTATGAGGAATATTCCTTCTTCTATGTACTGGTGGTGCAGATATGATGCACAAACAGAATTGCATGATGAAGAACAGGTTTTTTCCCATAGCAATATAAAAAGCTGGCTAAATCATGATGCTGTTCTTCAAGGCGGAGAATTGACTGCATGGCCAAGGTTGTTGGAAGGCGATGATATGATTCTGCATTGGATGCAAGAAACAAAAAGAATGCGGAAACAAATTGAAGGCCATTTTCCAGGTGCTTCGGAAAACACATTGGCGAAATTAATGCTTCTCGGTGTCGATGCTGATCATGAAGCAATGACTGGAAAAGAAGTTTTAGAGCGCATCCTTCAAGGTTATATGGTAACATTGCGCTATTCATCCATTCGTCCAGATTTGCCGAGACTTTTACGGGAAATTCAAGCTTTGGGAATTAATCATTATGATAAATTCATGCTCACAACAGATGGTGCCCCTTCTTATTTTTATCAGAAAGGTCATATGGATTGTTTAATACGCATAGCGATAGAACAAGGAGTACCGGTAATTGATGCCTATAATATGGCGACAATGAATATTGCCAGATACTATAATATGGAGCATTTACACGGAAATATAGCGACAGGAAGAGTAGCGAATATTAATTTTATAACAGATGAAAAAAATCCGACTCCTGAGTCCGTGTTGGCAAAAGGTGTTTGGCTGAAAAAAGATGGGGAAGAAATAAGGGATGCTTTTCCATCTATTGATTGGAATAATTATGACTTATCTCCATTAGATTTGCGATGGGAGCTAAATCAGCATGATATGGAATTTTCGATGCCTTTTGGAATTAAATTGGAAAATGCAGTTATTACTAAACCATATTCTATTTCCATAAACGTAGTAGGAGACTCATTGTCAAAAGAACATGATGAATGTTTTTTTATGCTTTTAGACAGGTTTGGAAAATGGAGAATTAATACTTTTTTGAAAGGTTTTACGAAGGAAATTGATGGTTTGGCAAGCTCTTATTCCGGGGATGGAGATATTATTTTATTAGGAAAAAAACAGGTGGATATGATAAAGGCATTTAAACGGCTAAAAGAAATTGGCGGAGGAATTGTGTTATATAAAGAAGGCAAGTTGATATTTGAAATAACCCTTCCTCTTAATGGAATGATGGCGGATATCCCAATACAAGAATTAATAAAGAAAGAAAAGGAATTAATACAGATAATAAAGGGAGCTGGATTCTCATTTGATGATCCTATTTATGCATTGGCATTTTTTTCCTCCACTCATCTACCCTATATAAGAATTACTCAAAGAGGATTATTTGATGTATTGAATAAAAGTGTACTCTTTCCAGCGATAATGCGTTAAAATATAAAAGAGTCTATTTTAAATAGTATAATGATTGGATAAAAAAACCCCATTCATTATTATATAGAAAAATGAATAGTAAATATACTGCATAAAAGTATCATTTATTTTGTACCGAAAATACACGGATATTTAAAATAGGAGGTTGTATGAAAAAGAGCTTTTTTTTACTTTTACTTTTGTTTGTAATGTTGCTTGCTGCTTGCAGTAAAGAAACAAAAGAAGCGAGCAGGCATAATGAAAACCATCAAACCGGCAATGCGGAAAAAGATGACAAAGAGGTTAAGGATATTGCGTATACCTATCCACTTTCAGGATTGGAAAGCAAGGAAAAAAGCAGAGATAGAGCGGTAGCAGTAATGATTAATAATCATCCAGCTGCGAGGCCGCAGTCAGGTCTAACGAAAGCGGATATAGTATATGAAGTATTGGCAGAGGGAGATATAACAAGGTTCCTTGCTATTTTTCAAAGCGAGAAGCCAGAAAAAATTGGTCCAGTACGAAGCTCAAGAGAATACTATATTCAGCTTGCAAAAGCTTATGATGCATTGTACATAGCTCATGGATACAGTCCCGAAGCTAAGAAGCTTTTAACAAATGGTTATATCGATAACTTAAATGGAATGCAATATGACGGAACCCTGTTTAATAGGGTATCCTTTAGAGTCGCTCCCCACAATTCTTATATTAGCTACAGCAATATTTTAAAGGGAGCAAAGATGAAAAAATATAAGATGGATACACCACCAAGTACCCTTTCCTTTTTAAAGGATTCAGACATTGAAAAAATAGCTGGAGAAAACGCTAATACAGTGGATGTCAAATTTGGTTCGAATGTTCAATTTAATTCAGAATTTAAATATGACAATAATCTGCAAAAATATTTGCGGTATTCAAACGGCCAGCAAACGGTTGATTATGATACGAATGAACCAGTTGCTGTTGACAATGTTTTTATTGTGAAGGCAAAGCATTCCGTTGTTGACAGTAAAGGAAGACGAGAAATTGATCTCAAATCAGGTGGCAAAGGCTATTTATTGCAAAAAGGCAAATGGAGAGAAGTGGAATGGCAGAATATTGATGGCCGGATACTTCCAGTTGAAAATGAAAAGCAGGCAGGTCTAATACCTGGAAAGACATGGATAGACATTATACCTTCTAATCCCGGAACACATGCAGCCGTTTCTTTCGAGACACATTAAAACTTTTATGGAGGTATGAAAAAATGCAAATTGATAAATTAAGAGGAAAAGAATTGGATCAATTATTTTATTCCATCCTTTCCTTGCAAAATCTAGAAGAATGTTATCAGTTTTTTGATGACTTATGTACAGTAAATGAAATTCAGTCCTTATCCCAACGTCTTGAAGTAGCAAGAATGCTTAGAGAGGGAAATACGTATCATACAATTGAAAAAGAAACAGGTGCCAGCACTGCAACTATTTCTCGTGTGAAAAGATGCTTGAATTATGGCAATGATGCATATGAAATGGCTTTAGAGAGAATTAAAAAGGAAGAAACACAAGCAGAATAAAGGACAAAAGAGCAGGCAAACGCCTGCTCTTTTGTCCTTTATTCTTTACTGTATAGGCTCTGTTAAACGATAATGTTGATTTTGGAAGGAAAATTGCGAGACTCCTGCGGAAAAACGGGCTGGAAAGACCCCGCAAGACGGGTACGAGCGACGAGGCTTGCCAGTTCGTCCGTGGAAAGCGAGTAAATTTCCTGACTATTTATAAATCAACAATGAAATTTAATAGAGCCACTGTATAAATCATGCAACCTTTATTTCTGAAAAACGTCCAATTAAAAAGAAATGAGTTTAAAATAGCGATGCCACATCATATTTCTGTTAATCTTTCCATGCAAATAACCATGGTGATTTCTTTTTAGAAGTTATTACTAATGCTATAATGATGAAATGGAATGTTAGAATGGAGGAAGTATGCATGTATAATATTCGTGAGTGGCGTCACGTTTTTAAATTAGATCCTAATAAGGAGATATCAGAGGAAGATTTGGAGAGAATTTGTGAATCTGGTACAGATGCAATTATTGTGGGAGGAACGGACGGAATCACATTAGAGAATGTATTGAGTTTAATGTCTCGCATTCGTCGATATACGGTTCCTTGCGTGATGGAAGTATCTACAATAGAATCTGTTACTCCTGGATTTGATCTGTATTTTATACCAACTGTTTTGAATAGCTCTGATACAAGATGGGTGACAGGGCTGCATCACGAAGCAGTAAAAGAGTATGGGGAAATAATGAACTGGGATGAAATATTTGTACAAGGTTATTGTATTTTAAATAAAGATTGTAAAGCGGCAGCATTAACTAATGCAAATGCAGATTTAACGGAAGAGGATGTTGCAGCATTAGCTATGATGGCAGAAAAGATGTTCCACCTGCCCATTTTTTACTTAGAATACAGCGGAACACAAGGCGATCCCAGCATAGTAAAAGCTGCGAAAAAAAGCTTGCAGAATACAACCCTTTTTTATGGAGGCGGCATTCAAACATTAGAGGATGCTCAAAAAATGGCACAATATGCCGATGTCGTAGTGGTTGGAAATAGTATTTATGAAAATATAGATGCTGCTTTAAGAACGGTTGAAATAAAATGAAACTTTCATCAGCAGAGAATTTAATCCACACATATAGCTAGATGTGGTTCACATGATGTTAGAACACTTTAAGGATGCTCTCTTGTCTGTGTTCTTGTGTGCTGTCCGTTAAGCGTAGAAAAAAGAAAAGGCTGCATTGAATAATAGAAAAGAAAAAGTTAAAATAGAATATATGTTCCTATGGTGGTGAAAAGATGCAATTTTTAACTGATAAAATTTTAAATGGTTTAAATCCCGAACAAAAATTAGCTGTAAAATCAACGGACGGACCCTTGTTGATTATGGCAGGTGCGGGAAGTGGAAAAACAAGAGTATTAACACAGCGGATTGCGTATTTGATGGTGGAAAAAGGGGTAAATCCTTATAATATATTAGCCATCACTTTTACGAATAAAGCGGCAAAAGAGATGAGACAAAGGATTAGGGCTGTATTAGGTGGAGCGAGTGAAGATATATGGATTTCTACTTTTCACTCCATGTGCGTAAGAATTTTAAGAAAAGATATTGATAGGATTGGATATAATCGCAACTTTACGATTTTAGATACAACTGATCAACAATCCGTTATTAAAGGCATTTTAAAAGACAGAAATATTGATCCGAAGAAAAATGATCCTAGAGCCATTTTGGCAAGCATCAGTTCTGCAAAAAATGAACTAGTGACGCCAGAAGAATTTGCGAAGAAGGCAGGAGATTATTTTTCTCAAATAGTAAGTGATGTGTACACAGAATATCAAAAACGGCTGCGCAAAAATCAGGCATTGGATTTTGATGACCTTATCATGCAAACGATTCATCTATTTCAAAGAGTACCGGAAGTATTAGAATATTATCAACGAAAATTTCAATACATCCATGTAGATGAGTACCAGGATACAAATAAATCCCAATATTCATTAGTAAAACAATTAGCAAGCAGATTTCGAAATCTTTGTGTAGTTGGTGATTCGGATCAGTCGATTTACCGTTGGCGGGGCGCTGATATTGCGAATATCCTTTCGTTTGAGAAGGACTATCCTAATGCGAAGGTCGTTATGTTAGAACAAAACTATCGTTCTACAAAAACAATCCTGAAAGCAGCGAATAAGGTAATTGAAAATAATTCAGGCCGGAAAGATAAAAATTTGTGGACCGAAAATGAAGACGGCAATAAAATTTATTATTACCGGGCCGACAGCGAACAAAGTGAAGCACAATTTGTTATTGGAAAAATTCAGGAATTTAGAAGAGAATCATCATTAAACCTTTCTGATATAGCAATTCTTTATCGGACAAATGCTCAGTCCCGTGTGATGGAGGAAATGCTTCTGAAATCCAATATCGAGTATTCGATTGTTGGGGGTATAAAGTTCTACGATAGAAAAGAAATTAAAGATACATTGGCCTATTTGCGATTAATTGCAAACCCAGATGATGATATCAGCCTTCAGCGTGTTATTAATGTTCCGAAAAGAGGGATCGGCTCGAGTTCAATTGATAAAATTGCAAATTTTGCAGCCATGCATGATATGTCCATGTACCAGGCATTAGATGCAGTGGAGCTGATTGGTCTAAGCCCTAAAATCACAAAATCTGTGACTGAATTTCGTCATTTAATCCGAAATTATAGTGAAATGAAGGAATATTTATCTGTAACAGAACTAGTAGATGAAGTGATTGAAAAGTCAGGATACATTGAAATGCTGAAAGCAGAAAAATCAATTGAAGCACAAAGCCGCTTAGAAAATATAGAAGAGTTTATGTCTGTAACAAAAAACTTCGAAGATTCTAATGACGATAAATCATTAATTGCATTTTTAACAGATCTAGCGCTTGTTGCTGATATAGATAAACTGGATGAGGACGGAAATCAGGCTGATTCCGTTGTTCTTATGACACTCCATTCAGCTAAGGGATTAGAATTCCCTGTTGTCTTTTTAATTGGAATGGAAGAGGGTGTATTTCCACATTCCCGCTCCCTTGCAGAGGAAGCAGAAATGGAAGAAGAGCGCCGTCTTGCATATGTTGGGATTACAAGAGCAGAAAAACATTTATATTTAACAAATGCACAAATGAGAACCCTTTTTGGAAGAACGAATATGAATCCACCTTCTAGATTTGTAAAGGAAATTCCAGAGGACTTGCTTGATGGTGTAATGCCGCAGCCAAGAAGAAGCAACACATCATCCGCAAGCAGCCCATTCTCCCGTCCTGCACAGCAAGCAGTGCGTAAAGCAGTTATCCGTCCAGCAGCTGCATCTACTGGCGGAGAAGGGATCGATTGGAGTGTTGGCGACAAGGCGGCTCATGGAAAATGGGGTGTCGGCACAGTTGTTAGTGTAAAAGGAGAAGGAGATTCCAAAGAGCTGGATATTGCTTTCCCAAGTCCAGTCGGGATTAAACGATTGCTGGCTAAGTTTGCACCAATACAAAAAGCATAAAATAGGTGTTCAAAAAGGAAGGGAACATAGCTTTCGCAACTTTATGAGACTCCCGTGTTCAGGGAGTCTCAGCTCTAATTTTTGAATACGCACTAATAGTATAAAAAGAAAGGAATAGAGTAATGGATGAAAAAAACGCAGAGAAAAGAGTAAAAGAGCTGCATAATCTTTTAAACCAATATAATTATGAATATCACGTACTGGATAATCCATCTGTTCCTGATGCAGAATACGATGCTTTATTAAAAGAGCTGGTAAATTTAGAGGCGGATTTCCCTGCCTTAAAAACAACTGACTCCCCAACACAGCGTGTCGGTGGAGAAATTTTGGATATGTTCTCAAAAGTCCAGCATCAAAAGCCAATGTTAAGTTTAGGGAATGCATTTAATGAAGCAGATTTGCGTGATTTTGACAGAAAAATACGTCAAGCAATTGGCGATGACTTCACTTATGTATGCGAATTGAAGATAGATGGGCTGGCTGTTTCTTTACGTTATGAAGATGGCTTGTTTGAGCAGGGGGCAACAAGAGGGGATGGAACAACAGGAGAAGATATCACGGCAAATCTTAAAACAATTCGCTCCATTCCTTTAAGGCTGAATCAGCCTATCAGCATTGAAGTCCGCGGTGAAGCATTTATGCCGAAAAAATCATTTATGCGTTTAAATAAAGCAAAAGAGGAAAACGGAGAAGAACCTTTTGCAAATCCAAGGAATGCTGCTGCTGGATCCTTAAGACAATTAGATCCAAGAATTGCAGCCTCCCGACACCTTGATATCTTCTTGTACGGTATAGGAGATGTTGGTGAAACAGGCGTACAGTCACATAGCGGGGGTTTGGATTTATTAGATCAAGTAGGGTTTAAAACGAATAAAGAAAGAAAAAAATGTCCTACAATAGAAGAAGTGCTGGCTTATGTTGATGGCTGGCAAGAGAAGCGTCCTCATCTGCCTTATGAGATAGATGGAATCGTTGTTAAAGTCGATGTATTAGAGCACCAAAATAAATTAGGAACTACAGCAAAAAGTCCAAGATGGGCAATTGCTTATAAATTTCCTGCAGAAGAAGTAGTAACAAAATTATTGGACATTGACCTTACTGTCGGAAGAACGGGTGTTATTACTCCAACTGCACTTCTTGAGCCTGTTAAGGTTGCCGGAACGACGGTAAAAAGAGCTTCTCTTCATAATGAAGATTTGATTAAAGAAAAAGATATTAAAATTGGAGATAATGTGGTTGTAAAAAAAGCTGGCGACATTATTCCAGAAGTGGTCAATGTACTTGTAGATAGAAGAACAGGAGAAGAAAAAGATTTTCATATGCCGACAAATTGTCCGGAATGTGAAAGCGAACTTGTTCGAATTGAAGGAGAAGTGGCATTGCGCTGTATTAATCCTAAGTGTCCTGCCCAAATAAGAGAAGGGCTTATCCATTTTGTTTCTCGAAATGCAATGAATATAGATGGATTGGGAGAACGGGTAATCAGCCAGCTTTTTGCTGAAAAGTTGATTGAAGATGTTGCAGACCTATATGCTTTAACCTATGAGCAGCTTATTCAATTGGAAAGAATGGGAGAAAAGTCTGTATCAAACTTATTAAACGCTATTCAAGCTTCCAAAGGGAACTCCCTTGAAAGGCTGTTATTCGGTTTAGGTATCCGACATGTTGGAGCAAAGGCAGCAAAAACGATTGCGATGGAGTTTAACAGCATGGATAAGCTGGCAAATGCAGTAAAGGAAGAATTAACAGCAATTAATGAAATCGGCGAAAAAATGGCAGATTCTATCGTAACTTTTTTTGAGCAAGAAGAAGTGCAGGCTCTTATGGATGAATTAAAGTCCGCAGGTGTGAATATGGAGTATACAGGTCCTAAATCTGTGCCCGCTGAAAGTGCAGACAGTGCATTTGCTGGAAAAACGATCGTCCTGACAGGGAAACTAGAGCAGTTATCGCGCAACGAAGCAAAAGAAAAGATAGAAATATTAGGCGGGAAAATTACTGGAAGCGTCAGCAAAAAAACAGACTTAATAATAGCTGGTGAAGATGCTGGAAGCAAGCTTGCAAAAGCAGAAGAATTAGATATTGAGATTTGGAATGAGGAAAAGCTGATGGAAGAATTAAAGATAAAAGGTGTGTTTAAAGAATGAAAATAAGGTTCATGTGCATGATGTGTCTTGTTCTTTTATTATCAGCTTGTGCACCAAGCTTTCAAAAGGAAGAAGAAGTAAAAACAAAAACAAGTGACAGTACAACAGAAACGGCTATTTTGCCGAAATATAAAATATCAGATGATTATTATAGTATGAAGCTGCCATTTAAACCTTCTGAAGCAAGGGGCTTAGTCGTAAATAACTTAAATACGCGTTATGATATAAGTGAATTTGAAACAGGATTAATGCGTGTAGCACAGAATACATTTGATCCGGATGTGTATTATTTTCAAGAAGGCCAATATTTAAAGAAAAAAGATGTTTCCAGCTGGCTGAATCGAAAATATACAAAACAAGAATTAAAAGAACAAAAGTTATCAGAAAGTGAAAATTTGGGATTAAATCCAACCGATGAAAATTTGTCCATGAGCAAAAGCGGTGAAATGGAGCCGATTTATTTAGCTCATATTTTAGAACATGATTATCTGGTTAAGAATAAAAAAAATCCAAAAAGTGTAACGCTTGGCGGTGTAACGATTGGCTTGGCTTTAAATTCTGTTTATTATTATCAGAAAGAAAAAGGTGGAGATGTCTTTAAATCCACCATAAGCCAAGCAAAACTAGAAAGCGAAGGCAAAAAAATCGCCGCAGAAGTAGTGAAAAGGCTTAGAAAAACAGAGGGATTAGGCTCTGTTCCGATAACAATTGCACTGTTTGAGCAAAAAGAAACTTCTTCTGTTGTTCCAGGTAATTTTATTGCGTATGCAGCTGCAGAAAAAGGAAGCAGTAGCTTGGAGAATTGGAAAAATATTAATGAAAAGTATGTGCTGTTCCCTAGTGGAGATAGCAAATATAAATCGGACGAAGATCCATTTTCTTATTTTAAACAAGACATTGAGGAATACTTTCCGAACTTTAATGGAGTAATTGGAAGAGCGTTTTATGTAAATAATAAATTGCAAAACCTCAATATCGAAATACCCATTCAATTTTACGGAAAAGCAGAAGTAATCGGGTTTACACAATTTGTTGCTGGAAAAGTAGTCGACCGTTTTTCATCCGATATTTCCGTGCAAGTCAGTATTACGTCTGTAAATGGACCAGAGGCTTTAATTGTTCGCGATGCTGATAAAGAGGAGCCTTTTGTTCATATATATGAATAAAGAGGTCTGGAGCTTTCTTAAATAGGTACAAGAGATAAGGTTTTTTTCCTAAATGAATGGAGTATAGTAGTAAGGAGTAATCGAATGGAAGGAGATATGTCATGCCAAATCCAAATCTCGATGATTATTTACAACAAGGCATTCATGGTTCAAAGGAAACGAAACCGGAAGAACGCAGACAATTTCTTGGGACGCTTCGGGAAAGAGTAGTGGTTGCATTAAAGCAATCACAGGTTTTTGAAGATGGTGTATATAAAGAAGTAGAGGAATCAATAAAGACCAATACTGGTGCAAAATTATTTTTAAACGGTCATCTGGATTATGCTTTTTTATCAAAGTATATAAAAGTGGCAAACAAATATAAAATGGCATATACAATAGTAACCAATAAGGATTATGTTAGTGAGATTGGTTTGCTTGTTGCATTTGACCATGCTATTGATAAAGAAGAAATATATATAGCTGAAATGGAACACGAAAGTGAATCAACTAAAGAAGAGAAAAAGAGTTTCTTCTCCACTTTGGGCAGTTTTTTTAAAAAATAATTCTCAAGCTCAAAAATAAACAATTTGGCAGGAAGTAGTGCTGCATTTTGTTTGTTTTTGAGTTTTTTTAATTGGATAAAATGTTTAATTCTTATGAATTGGTGATATAGAAATAGAATAATTAAAAAGAAATGGGGAAAATTAGCTTCTAGTAATAATGCATAATAATTGAAAAGAAAAATTTAGTTGTGTACAATATAATTGTGTAAAATTTAAATTAAATTTGATATTTGGAGGAATAAAAATGGCTGAAACAATCTTTACAACATCTGTAACAGCAACGGGTGGACGAGAAGGAAGAGTGGATTCAGATAATCATGTTATTCAATTTGATACAGCGATGCCTGGAACTCCCCGAGCAGAAAAATTGGAAGACGCAACGAATCCAGAGCAGCTTTTTGCGGCAGGATATGCAGCGTGTTTTGATGGTGCATTGCAGTTAATGGCTGGAAAGGAAAAGGTTAAGTTTGAATCAGAAGTTACAGCTAGTGTCAGCCTTCAAAAGGACGAAACTGATCAAGGATTTAAAATAGCTGTTACGTTGATGGTTAGAGGAGTAGGAATAGAAAAAGAAAAGTTAGAAGATCTTGTGCACAAAGCGCATAACTTCTGTCCATATTCCAAAGCTACAAGAGGAAATATAGATGTAATATTGGAAGTTGTTACTGCTTAAGGAACAAGATAAAAAGGGCTTGAATGGAGATTTCTCCAATCAAGCCCTTTTTTCATTAAGAAATGATATATTTTATAGGTACAATATTCATGCATAATTTTGTTTTTAAAGCTATGGCAGGACGATAATCCATTTAAAGGTCACTAATTGGTTTAGTTTGTTAATCTTTCGTTAACTGCTGCAGCAAATGAAGGAGGGAGTTTTTTAACTTGTTTATCTCTTCTTGATTTTTTCCAGACAGCCTTCCTATTTCAAAAGGAATAGATTGTGCCTTTTCTTTTAAGGCATGACCATTTTCGGTAAGGGAAATCATAACAGAGCGTTCATCCTCTGCAGATCTGTCACGACGAATTAAGTTATTTTGTTCCATTCTTTTTAACATAGGCGTTAATGTACCAGAATCTAAATAAAGCTGTTCTCCCATTTCCTTTACACTAAGGATTTGATGCTCCCACAATAATAGCAGTACTAAGTATTGAGGGTAGGTGACCTGTAAATCCTCCAATAAAGGTTTATACTTTTTCGTCATTTCTCGTGAACTGGCATATAGTAAAAAGCAAAGCTGATTCTCCAGCTTTAATAATTCCGCATCATTCATCATTTTCACCAACTTTTCAAAAAATCTACTGCAGTTAAAATAGATGCCGTAACAAATCAAGCAATCGAGTCGAGCTGCAGGTTTTTGCAAATACTACTTTGTCTAAACTCTGAATCGAATATCAACTTTCTATTATTTTAAAATAAGCATTATACTTATTGTATATAAAATTTTTCTATTTTCCCAATAAAGTGGTGGCTAACCACTTATAGAAGATTTTTCGAAAGACAGTCTTCTTATTAAAAAATTTTAAATAATATTCTATATTAGTTTCATGGTTCCTGTTGCTTTCATAGAGATTTGTTTGATATTATCAGGTTATTGTGTTGTGCGTATTTTTATGGAGGTGACAAAGATGTCAAGAATTACAATTGAGGAAGTTAAGCATGTGGCAAACTTAGCAAGACTTGCAATTACAGAAGAAGAAGCAACTAAATTTCAAAAGCAGCTTGATGCTATTATTTCATTTGCGGAAGAATTAAATGAAATTGATACGGAGGGTATCGAACCAACATCACATGTTTTAGATATGAAAAATGTTTTACGTGAAGATAAATCAACAAAAGGTCTTCCAGTGGAAGAGGTTCTTCGCAATGCCCCAGATCATCAAGAAGGACAAGTAAAAGTGCCATCCATAATGGAGTAAGGAGGGAAAAAAATGAGTTTGTTTGATCAAAAGGTAGCAGATTTGCATGAATTATTACATAAAAAAGAAGTGTCTGTCTCCGACTTAGTAACAGAAGCATATAACCGCATAAAAGAAGTGGATGATAAAGTACAAGCCTTTATTACATTAGATGAAGAGAACGCTTTTCTTAAAGCAAAAGAATTAGATGAAAAATTAGTTTCCGGCGGCAAAACGGGAGCCCTATTTGGAATGCCAATAGGAATTAAAGATAATATTGTGACAAAAGATTTAAGAACTACTTGTTCCAGTAAAATATTAGAGAATTTCCAGCCTATATATAATGCTACGGTAATGGAAAAATTACAGCAGGCAGAGACGATTACAATCGGAAAATTAAATATGGATGAGTTTGCAATGGGTTCATCTACTGAAAATTCCTATTATCAAAAAACAAAAAACCCATGGAATCTGCAAACGGTTCCTGGTGGATCTTCAGGTGGTTCCGCTGCATCAGTAGCAGCAGGAGAGGTTCTTTTTTCACTTGGGTCAGATACAGGAGGATCCATCCGTCAGCCGGCAGCATTTTGTGGAGTAGTTGGTTTAAAACCTACATATGGAAGAATTTCCCGATTCGGACTTGTTGCTTTTGCTTCTTCTCTGGATCAAATTGGACCGATAACTAGAACAGTAGAGGATAATGCATTTCTTCTGCAATCTATTTCCGGATTAGATCCAATGGATTCTACGTCTGCAAATGTAGATGTTCCAGATTTCACAAAAGGGTTAACCGGCGATGTAAAAGGGATGAAAATTGCAGTGCCAAAAGAGTATTTAGGAGAAGGCGTACAAGAAGAAGTTCGCCAGTCTGTACTAGATGCATTAAAAGTATTGGAAAAGTTGGGTGCAACTTGGGAAGAAGTATCCCTTCCACACAGTAAGTATGCTTTAGCTACTTATTATTTATTATCTTCTTCAGAAGCTTCTGCCAACCTATCTCGTTTCGATGGCATTCGTTATGGCTACCGTGCAGAAGATGCAGAAAGCTTAATTGATTTATATAAAAGAACACGTGCAGAAGGCTTTGGCGATGAAGTAAAACGCAGAATCATGTTAGGTACTTTTGCCTTAAGTTCTGGATATTATGATGCTTATTACAAAAAAGCACAAAAAGTTCGTACATTAATTAAAAAAGATTTTGAAGATGTTTTCGAAAAATATGATGTAATTATTGGACCTACTACACCAACACCAGCATTTAAAATAGGCGAAAATGTGGATGATCCATTAACCATGTATGCAAACGATATCTTAACGATTCCTGTTAACTTAGCAGGTGTACCAGGAATTTCTGTCCCATGCGGATTTTCAAATGGCCTGCCATTAGGCTTGCAAATTATCGGTAAACATTTTGATGAAGCGAGCATCTATAAAGTGGCATATGCATTTGAGCAGGCAACAGATTATCATAAACAAAAACCAACGCTGTAAGGGGTGATAGAAATGGAATTTGAAACAGTCATTGGATTAGAGGTCCACGTAGAATTAAAAACAGAATCGAAAATATTCTCAAGCAGTCCGAACCACTTTGGAGCTGCTCCTAATACCAATACAACGGTTGTTGATTTAGGCTATCCAGGAGTTTTACCTGTCCTAAATAAAAAAGCGGTTGAATATGGAATGAAAGCTTCGATGGCGCTTAACTGTGAAATCGCAACAGATACAAAGTTTGACCGCAAAAACTATTTTTATCCGGATAATCCAAAAGCATACCAAATTTCTCAATTTGATAAGCCAATCGGTGAGCATGGCTGGATTGAAATTGAAGTAGATGGATATAAGAAAAAAATTGGCATCACACGCGTCCATTTAGAAGAAGATGCAGGGAAATTAAACCATGGAGATGGTTTTTCTTTAGTGGACTTTAACCGTCAAGGGACGCCTCTTATCGAAATTGTATCAGAGCCTGATATCCGTACACCAAATGAAGCGTATGCTTATTTGGAAAAATTAAAATCCATTGTTCAATATACTGGTGTTTCAGATTGTAAGATGGAAGAAGGGTCACTTCGCTGTGATGCGAATATTTCTATTCGTCCAGTAGGGCAAAAGGAATTTGGAACAAAAACAGAATTAAAAAACTTAAACTCTTTTAACTTTGTTCGTAAAGGATTGGAATATGAAGAAATACGCCAGAGAGAAGTAGTTAGTGCTGGTGGCGTTATTGATCAAGAAACACGTCGTTATGATGAAGCGACAAATACAACTTTGCTTATGCGTGTAAAAGAAGGTTCTGATGATTATCGTTATTTCCCAGAGCCGGATTTATTGGATCTGTATATTGATGAGGATTGGAAAGCGCGTATACGTGCAGAGATTCCAGAACTGCCGGATGCTCGCAAGAAAAGATATGTGGAAGAGCTTGGCTTGCCTGCATACGATGCGAATGTTTTAACAGTAACAAAAGAAATGGCAGATTTCTTTGAAGAAACAGTTGCAAAAGGTGCAGATGCAAAGCTTGCATCCAACTGGCTGATGGGAGATGTTTCTGCCTATATAAATGCAGAGCAGAAAGAACTATCCGAGATTGAACTTACACCGGAAAATTTAGCGGGCATGATCAAACTAATTGAAAATGGCACCATTTCCAGTAAAATCGCAAAACAAGTTTTTAAAGAGCTGATTGAAAAAGGCGGAAACGCGGAAAGCATTGTCAAAGAAAAAGGATTAGTACAAATTTCTGATGAAGGGGCATTGTTGAAAATTATCGGTGAAGCCTTGGATAATAACCCGCAGTCTATTGAAGATTTTAAAAACGGCAAGCAAAAAGCGATCGGATTCTTGGTTGGCCAAATTATGAAAGCAACAAAAGGACAAGCAAATCCACAATTGGTTAATAAATTATTAGTACAAGAAATTACAAAAAGATAATAAGAAAAGGGAAATGATCTGAGATCATTTCCCTTTTCTAATTCAAGATGAAGTTTGTTCTAATGACACTTTATCCCACTCTTAACGGGCAGTAAAACCCCCACTGATGGAAGTTTACTTTATTGTTTTTAATGGACGATTATTCCTCATTAATTTCGACAATTTCTCATATCATTTCCCAGGAAACGTTATTAATCTACAAAATGTTTATTAATTATATAAATAGCTGCAATGCTTGTCCGATTATAGGCTTTTAACTAATTTTCTTCGGATTAATTCGATCTTTTTTGATATTTTTATCATTAATTTTGGGTTCTTTATGATGTATAAAATTAATGATATTAGAACGATGCAAGTAGATCAATAAAAGTAAGTAAATAACAAAAATTAGTTCATTTCTCCATCCTGGCTCTATTAATGAATATAATAGTAAAACTATTCCTACGGATATGCTGCCAATAAAAACATATTTCGTAATGAAAATAACTAGAATAAAAGTTATATAAGCAATAACCAGCATCCAAGGATTTGCGATAAGCAATGTCCCGGCAGTCGTTGCAATTGCTTTTCCCCCGCGAAATCTTGCGAATATTGGAAAACAGTGGCCCAAAACTGCAAGAAGGCCCGTGTAGAACGGATCCAAATCTACTTGTAAAAGGTAAGGGAGGGATGCAGCAAGCGCTCCTTTGCCTATATCAATGAATAGAACAGCTAGACCTGCCTTTTTCCCAAGTACTCTAATGGAATTGGTTGCCCCTGGATTAAAGCTTCCATGGTTGCGAATATCAATTCCGTAAAAGACTCTCCCTATTAATATGGCGGTAGGAATCGATCCGATAAGATAGGATGCAATCAGTATAACTAGCAAAGGCATTCTCCTTTCTCCTATTATTAAAATCTTTTATTTTCATTATATGCTGCAATCAAACTATAATTGTTTCTTTTATTTGTCTATTTTTTATCCCACTCTTAACGGGCAGTAAGACCCCCACCTCGGGGATGCTGAGGAATCGAGGAAGCTAGGTGTTGAAACTCGCCCGTAAAGGTCCGATAAGTTCAACTAACCATCAGTGGGGGATGAAGAAAACCCCACTGATGGAAAGGTTCACTTTATCCTGGCTCAAATAATAGTTGTCCAATAGTAAGAAAACTAGAAAGAAAAAAGGGAAGCAGCAAGCAGCACAGCTTTGTCTTCCACTTTTTCTTTATTAACTCTATTTTGCAAATGATCTCCTACTGTAGCCCCTCTATTTTTAATTGTTCAACAGATGATATTATTTCATCTGTATCCATATATTCAAGTGATACTTTCATTCCTTTGTCCACAAAAACACTGTAAGGAAAATCGGTGCTGGAAACCTGGAAAATTTTATCCTCTCCATCTAGCATAAATTTTACAATAGTACCGTTTTGTTCTTCTGCTTTATAAGCATAACGTACAGTTCCGGATATTTTTTTATAATTAGCGATATCTGTTGGAACGGTTTTATCATTTTTCAGCTGTGTGGCAAGTGCATATTTATATTCATTAAACAATTTTGCTTTTATATTGCTGTAGCTGTAGATTTTTTCATCCTGCGCATGAATCAGCATCATTTCTCGCAATACATTATTGCTGTCCATAAGCGGAACAACCCAAGTAAATTGGCCATAAATCGTATAAAGAAGCGGAGTTCCAGCTTCATATTTTTCTGCTCTAAATGTTTTTTCTGCTACGTTAATGGCCGATTTTCCGTTTAAGGAGCCATTTGCTTCTGTATAAAAAGTTAATTTCCCTGTCCGTGCATTTAACATCGAATAGCCTACCATCGAGCCGCTGTTTGTTTTCGCTCGAGTAAAATCCGTAAACCAGTTTAATTGAAGCTCCTTGTTAAATACCCCGTTTACTTCATCTGTATCATCCCATTTTGTCGGGACAATCATATCTTCCTTTGAAAAGACAGTATTCCAAAAGCCATGAACATATTTTCCATACCATTCGTTCCAATCTTCAGCGACACTTGTCGGAATGACATGATCAATATAATCAGGGATATTTTCCATCGTATAGCTGTCTATTTGACCAGTTTCAGGATCCACAATATAAATGCCTTTTATATCCACCATTTGACGGAATTTATGATAATAGCCGTAAGGAATAACATAGTATGGTTTGTCTTGATCATCTGGTTCAAAGCTTGCTTCTAATAATATCGTATCTTTATACTTGCTCCGTACATGTCTTTTTACATCTTCTTGAAAATAAGCGGACGGAACATATTTCATAGAGGCTTTTACTAATACGGCATCTTCATTTTCGTCTTCTGCGCTCATTCTAATATATCCTGGGACACTGCTTCCTTTGCTCCATTTGAAGAAGCCAGTATATTCAATCGGCGTCACCCAGTATAGGTGGCTGTTAATTTTTTGCAAAGTGGAGTCGCCAAGGTCATAGTAGGAAGAATGAGCAAGCTCCCCCAATTTCTTTTCGCTTCTATATCTGGCATAGCTTTCAGGAACCACTGCGATATGCTTCTCGTCCATTGATTCCTCTTCGCGGCTGGCAACCGTTGTTTTATTGGCAACAAATGCATATTTATCATTTGCAATCGTAAGAGGATATATAAACTGTAAATAAACAAAAATTACAAGCAGCAGAATACTAGCTGCACCAGAAACTGCATATCCTTTTACCCGAGGATAAAATAGGTCGCAAAATAAGAAAAAAGCCAAATAGAGCAAACCAAATTTTATGAATGCTTGTACCGAATAATCAATTAACTTGAAATAGTCTAATAGAAAGATAAAAGCTAATCCAAGAATAAAACGGAAAATTTGAGAAGAAAGAAAGCCTTTTTTTTGATAATACGTTTTCCATACAAATGGATTTAATGTTAATGCTAATACAGCAAATAAATAAATCATTGTTTCTCCTTTCTATAACTGTTTTAACGTTAATACGTGCTTCATTGTAAATAGTTTCAATTTAAAAACTTTAGAGATGTATCAAGCTGATAAAAAGCAATAGGTGCAGTCACTTCCGTATTATATTATATAGCATCTATCCTTGATGTCACTTCCAGCAAATATACTTGTTAAAATGAAATATTTTTTAAGAAAATTAAATGGCAGAAACAGTGTGAAATTGAAAGTTGTCTTCTTATCTATACATGATAAGATAATAGAGTATTTTACAAAAATGATCGATTATGCATACAAAATTAAAACTTTCTCTCTTTATAAAAATTTTTTTCATTAAGTGTAGGGATTGTCATTTTCCGATCGTCTATTAGTATGTAAAGCCGGTCTGGAAAGGGGGAGAGAAGGATTAATGATCAAGTTCTTATTGAAAAAATAATAGCTGGAAATGATGATGCTTTTCGATTATTAGTTGAAAAATATCGAAATGATTTATTTCGAGCTATTTATAGTGTCCTTAAAGATCAAAAAGAAGCAGAAGATGCTTCTCAAGAAGTCTTTCTCAAAATCTATACTTCTCTCCCTAAATACGAGAACCAAGGCTTTAAAACATGGATAACAAGAATAGCCGTAAATCATGCAATCGATGTAAAAAGGAAGCAGCAAAGAAGAAGAGAGGATATCTCAGAGATAGTTGAATTGGATTTGCAGCATTCAAAAATAGAAGAGGTAGAAACAGAAGTTGTCAATCGACAGCGGCGGCTGCTGGTTCGAAAAAGATTGGAAGAAATGCCTGACAATTATCGGGATGTTATTTATGGTTATTATATTGCTGAAAAAAGTTATCAACAAATGGCCCTTGAACAAAAAGTACAAGTGAAAACGATTGAAACGAAGCTTTATCGGGCAAGAATTTGGATGAAAAAGCATTGGAAGGAGGAAGACTTTTTATGACAACACATTATTCTTTTGAACAGTGGTTGAAATATGTAAATGATGAGTTAGTGGAAAAGGAACGAATTCATTTAGAAGATCATCTTTATACATGTGATCAATGTCTTGATTTATATGTAAATGCTGTGGCCGAACAAGAAACGATGCTTCCTGCTATCTCAGATGAAACTGCTTTTACCGACCAAATTATGCGGAAAATTTCTAATGAAGAGGTTGAAACAATACTCGAAGTAAAAGAAAAAAAGAAAAAGTCTTTTTATCAATCCTCTATTTTCCATTATACTCTGGCAGCAGCGGCAACAATATTTCTAATGTCTACAGGGGTTTTTCAATCCATAATTCAACATACCGAAACGATTCAAAAAGCAGAAATCCCATCAAAAAAGGAATCTGCAGCCGTTGGATTTGTAGATAAAACTTTTTCTTGGATGTATGAATTAGAAGGCAGCAAAAAGGAGGAAAAGAAGTAATGAAAAACCCGATTGTCGCATTTTTATTAGCGTTTTTCCCAGGAGGTGGCTTGTTTTATATCGGGAAGAAGGTGAGAGGCTTTTTATATGGTGCAGCTGTTTTAGGATTAGCTTTTTTATCGATTCTTCTTGCTGTATCAGGATCATATATAGATGGAGGAATAATTATCTTTATCGTATTATTTGGCTTTACCATTTATATAATCAGCCTAATTGACACCTTCATCACAACAAGCAGGTATTTAAAGAGAAAATTGCCTACTGAAAAAATAGATATAGATGGAGAAGCAATTTTAGTAAATACAATAGAATCTGAACGTTTTTATACGATTGTTCTTTCCTTTATTCCCGGGCTAGGACATATTCAATTAGGGTTAATGTACCGTGGAATTACATTATTAACCTCCTTTTTAGGACTTGGGATTATGGTGTTTTTTGTTACATTTTTAACAAATCGAAGTGAGTTTTTAATATTTATGGCGATTCTGCCAGTAATATGGGTTTACGGCTTTTTTGACGCAATGCAGCAATTTACCAAGAAGCAAAATGGAGAAGTTTTAGTGGACCAAACAATTTTTCAAGATTTTGAAAAAAATAGAGAAGACGGCAAAAAAAGTAAAGTTATTGCCACTTTTTTATCTATTTTCCCTGGAGCTGGCCATTTATATTTAGGCTTGCAGCAGCGTGGGATTCAATTAATGGCAGCATTTTTATTCTCTGTTTTCATTTTAAATGAATTACGATTAGGAATTTTCTTATTTTTAATTCCGCTCATTTGGTTTTACAGCTTTTTTGATGGATTACAAAAAGCATCAAAAGCAGGAGAAGAGCAGCCATTACAGGACACACCAGTCATCTCCTATTTAATTAACCATCAAAAATGGATTGGTATTGGTTTAGTGCTGCTTGGAGTATATTATTTATTTTCTAATATCGTCTTGCCTGCATTAGCACCAAAACTAAATAATCTATATAATATCGATCTGCAATTTTTATTTTATCAATATTTCCAAACAGGACTTGTTTGCCTCATTCTCATTTTTGGAGGAGCACGTTTATTAATGGGAAAGAAAGAAAAAAATAAATAAATTATTACGAAATTTCAAGAAACGCTTGCTTTGTTTGATTCCGATTCTAAAAAGAAAAAAAGAACTAGAGGAACGTATTTTCATAAAGTAAACTTCCATCAGTGGGGGTTTTCCTTATCCCCCACTGATGGTTAGTTGCACTTATCGGACCTTTACGGGCAGTTATCCCCCGCCTATCTTCCTCGATTTCTCGGAATCTTGAGGCGGGGGTTTTACTGCCCGTTAAGAGTGGGATAAATGGCAAGCGTTTCGTTCTAACTAATAATTATCTAAATTTTAACATATTATAAAAGTTTTAATATAATATAATATAATACAGCTAAAGGAGGCAAAAAATGAGAACATGGCGTGTTGGTACTTTTTCAATGGGGCTGTCACTTCTTTTTCTTGGTATCTTTCTATTGTTATCGCAATTTTTAAATTGGGAATTGACTACTGTATTAAAAGTCTGGTGGCCATTCATTTTGGTTGTACTTGGAATCGAAATACTTCTATATTTGTTTACAGCTAAACAAGAGAAGCCATATTTGAATTTCGACTTATTCAGCATTATTATAGTCGGTTTAATCGGAACAGCTGGGATAGCAATGGTATTTCTGCAATCTACTGGCTTGATTACTGCTTTGGAAGAGGAATTTACAAAAGAAGAAATAACAATGGAATTGCCATCATTTGATTATAAATTAAAGAATGAGATAAAGAGAATTGTGGTGGATACGGAAGGGCAGAGAAGTCCTATTGCGATTGAGGGAACCAATGAAAATAAGATCTCCTTATTTGGTACATATCGTACAGTTAGTACAGATAATAAAGTAATATTAAAAAAACCGAAAGATTATGTCCTAGTAAATGAAAAAGGTGATACGGTTTATATCAATCTAAAAGATTTGCCAATTCGTTCAAGCGGGTTTTCATCTTCTTATTCTACCATCCAATCAACCATTCTAATTCCTACAGATGTAAAAGTTGAAATTATAGGCGAAAATGATGATTTATCCATTAATCCCCGAAATCTGCAAACGGATTGGAGTATATCGAATGCATCTTCCCTTGATTTAACCCTAGCAGATACAGACAATGTTCAAGTAATTGTCAAAAACACAGAAATTTTAGATGGTGAAAACGTTATTTGGAAGAATACCAATACAGTTAAGGAAGATTCAGATGAACTGGATGCCATAACAGAAGCAAGCTATGTAAAAGGCAAACAGAATGCTGTCATCAACATAGTTAACAGTGGGAGTTTAAACCTAATAAACCAATAAAATAGAGAAAGTTGGGCATCCAAAAAGTGATGCCCCCTTTCTTTGTCCAAAACAGCAGTGCAGCGCCTCTAAAGTGATTTAATCAAACGTTTGTTTAAAATTTTTGACAGGAAAAGTTCCTCCTAAATAGGCGGAAAAAATGGCTTGAAGGTGGTTTTTTTAGATGGACAGAAAAAATATGTTCTTTTTTATTTTCACAGTAAAGAGCCTTATTAAAAGAATAACCTTCATCTTCAAGCATTTGAGAGTATTTTCTAACGGTGACTGGTTCTATTGAAAGTCGCTTTGCAACATCTTTACTGGAATATGTTTTTATATCGTTTTTCAAATCTATTACCTCGTTAAAAAACATTTGATATGAATCTTAGAAATGCCTTTTTTAATCTTTAATTAACGGGTTCAATAAAAAAATAGGGAGGAAATGTAATGAGAGTTAATCCAAAAGAATTTTTTATTGAAAATTTCAGTTATATTGTAAGGTCTGTACTAGAAAAGGATGCGAAAAACTTGTCTAAAATAAGATTGCAGATAGATGGTGAAACAGAAAATTTAGATAGAGAAAAGGGCGAGGCATACATAGATGAATCAGATTTTAAACAAATAATAAGGGATGATACAGAAAGTAGTAGTAACTTATTTTTAGTTGTTGAAGTTAATAAGAGAATTGTAGGTTTTTCCAGATGTGAAGGGAACAAATTAAAAAGATTTTCTCATAAAGTAGAATTTGGTGTCTGTGTCTTAAAAGAATATTGGGGATATGGAATAGGAAAAAACCTTCTAAAAGAATCTATTCATTGGGCTGACTTAAATGGAATTAAAAAAGTAAATTTGAGTGTTCTCGAAACTAATGACAAAGCTATAAAGCTATATGAAAAATATGGGTTTGAAGTAGAAGGTATTTTAAAAAAGGACAAAGTTCTATCTGACGGGAATTACTATAACACCATTTTAATGGGAAGGTTTAATGAAAAGGGTTAGAGGACAAGGCTATAGTACTCGTAAAAGAAGTGCTGTCATATTTGGCGATTGTCAACCGAAAGCGGACCGAAGGGAGCATTAAGGAATTGACAACCTCTCTATGCCAATACCCTTTTGCATTCAAACAAACACGGTTGAGAAAAGAAAGAAAAGGGAATAATGGAGAAGAAAATAAATGTTTATTATGTTTATCCCACGCTTAACGGGCTGTAAGACCCCCACCTCGGGGATGCCGAGAAATCGAGGAAGATAGGTGGGGGATGACAGCCCGTAAAGGTCCGATAAGTGCAACTAACCACCCATCAGTGGGGATGAGGAAAAACCCTCACTGATGGAAGTTTACTTTTTAAAAAGAAGCATCACTGATTGCTTCTAAATATTGCCTAAAGATATAAGTATCGTATATGATGTAAATTGGTAGTATGGATCGAAATCTTGAAAAATAGGATGATGGATATGAAACGGGCTAGAATTATATATAATCCTACTTCAGGTCGTGAAGCTTTTAAGAAGCATTTAGCAGAAGTGTTAAAGAAATTAGAGAACGCAGGATATGAAACATCCTGTCATGCAACAACCGGACCTGAAGATGCTACAAAGGCTGCAAAGATCGCAGTAAAGAGGCGTTATGATCTAGTGGTTGCAGCTGGTGGAGATGGCACCATTAACGAAGTAGTAAACGGATTGGCAGAACAAAAATACCGACCAAAACTAGGAATTATTCCCGTAGGCACTACAAATGATTTTGCAAGAGCTTTACATATTCCAAGAGATATAGAAGCTGCTGCAGATATTATAGCAAAAGGCGATACCATTCCAATGGATATTGGCAGAATTAACGGCAAATATTTTATTAACATTGCTGGCGGCGGTCATTTAACAGAGTTGACATATGAAGTGCCAAGCAAACTAAAAACAATGTTGGGACAACTTGCCTATTATTTAAAAGGTATTGAAATGCTCCCTTTTTTAAAGGCGACAAATGTTAAGATAGAATACGATGGAAAACTGTTTGAAGGGGAAGTTATGCTCTTTTTAGTCGGGTTAACCAACTCTGTCGGCGGATTTGAGAAACTGGCTCCTGGTGCTTCTATTAATGATGGGCTGTTTTCCCTGCTTATCTTAAAAAAAGCAAATCTGGCAGATTTTATCCGTATTGCTACACTTGCTATCCGCGGAGAGCATGTTAATGATCCGAACGTTATTTATGCAAATGCCAATCATATAAAAATTACATCCAATGAAACGGTGCAATTAAATCTTGATGGCGAATTAGGAGGAATGCTTCCGGCAGAATTTGTTAATTTATATCGCCACTTTGAAGTGTTTGTTCCAATTGATCAGATTCGGGATGAAGATAATCCGGAAAAGATTACAATGATCGAGAAATAAACCCCTAGAATGAGCTGTAAGAAAAAATAGCTCATTCTTTTATAGTTAAAAGACAAGCCCCGGCTGTACATTCAACAAGCTCCTTCATAAAATACTTCCTAAAATAGAAGCCTTTTTAATAGAATTTATGTTACAATTTTCTTCGTTGTCTCTTATTATGGAAACCAATATGTAAAGGAAGAAGCATATGAGTCGAACATTACCTGTTCAAAAGAACGATATTATAGATATAATTTTTGAAGATTTAACGCATGATGGCTCCGGCGTGGCAAAGGTGGATGGCTATCCTTTGTTTATACCCAATGGGCTGCCAGGAGAAAAAGCTACAGTAAAAGTGGTGAAAACAAATAAAAATTATGGATTTGGCCGTTTGCTGGAACTGCAGAAAAAAAGTCCATACAGAGTAGAAGCGCCATGTCCTATTTATAAAGAATGCGGAGGCTGCCAGCTTCAGCATTTAAACTATGAAGGGCAGTTGCAAATCAAACATAAACAGGTGCAGGATGTATTAACGAGAATTGGCAAAATTAATACGACTGTACATCCAACGCTCGGAATGAAAGAACCTTGGCGCTACCGAAATAAGGTTCAGGTTCCTATTGGCGAGCAGGAAGACGGCCTGATCGGAGGTTTTTACCAACAGCGCTCCCATCAAATTATCAATATGGAAGAATGTCTTATTCAACAAGAAGAGAATGATTATGTAATTAAAAAAGTAAAAGAAATATGCAATAAATATGGTGTGAGTGCATACGATGAAGGCCGGCATAAAGGCGATTTGCGTCATATTATGGCAAGGCGCGGTTTAGTGACGGGAGAAATGATGGTTGTATTGATAACCCGAACAAATGAGCTTGTGAATAAAAATAAAATAGTGGATGAAATAGCAAAAAGCATCCCTGGATTAAAATCAATTATCCACAATGTGAATAACAAAAAAACGAATGTTATTATGGGCGATACAACAAAAGTGCTTTGGGGAGAAGAAACGATTACAGATTATATAGGCGACGTGAAATTTGCCATATCAGCTCGCTCTTTTTATCAAGTAAACCCAGAGCAGACAAAGGTTCTTTATGAAAAAGCGCTTGAGTATGCAGGATTACAAGGAGAAGAAAGCGTTATTGATGCTTATTGCGGCATTGGAACCATTTCTCTTTTCCTTGCCAAAAAAGCGAAAAAAGTATTTGGCGTCGAAATTGTTCCACAAGCAATAGACGATGCCCACAGAAATGCCAAACTAAATAATATCCACAATGTGGATTTTGCCGTTGGAGAAGCAGAAGTAGTTATTCCCAATTGGTATAAAGAAGGAAATGAAGCGGATGTATTAGTAGTAGATCCACCTCGGAAGGGCTGCGACGAAGCGTTGCTGCAGACAATTATAGAAATGAGACCGAAAAAAGTAGTGTATGTATCCTGTAACCCAGCGACATTAGCAAGAGATTTGCGTGTTTTGGAAGACGGAGGCTACAAAACACTTGAAGTGCAGCCTGTGGATATGTTTCCTCAGACGATGCATGTGGAGTGTGTGGCTCAATTAAAGTTGATTTAATCAGGTGAAAAATGAGAGCTAACTAATAAAGGCAGCATCATTTCTCGATATAGAGAGATGATGCTGCCTGTTTAATTCAAGAGAACCTTTTTGTATTTTCAAAATATAGGGGTTTCTTCCTATTAGGTCAATATGAGTATTTTTTACGTATTGATCTAATTGTACTTTCGTAACTCTTCTCTATTTTTGTAGATTTTTAGGGGAATAAACACCTGTAGCCTATTCAGGTTTTCATAAGATAAATTTAATTAATTAACCACTCTCTCCAAATCCTTCGTTTTTAAAGGCGGAACTCTTCCATATGTCCCGATTCTCCATAACCATTCAAGCGGACCAAATTGGTATTGAGATAGCCACCATTTACTGAAAAAGATTTGCAGCGTATAAAAAGCAAAACAATAAATAGCGGATTGCCATAGCGTAATTTCAGCCGTATTATCAAATAAAAGAGCGAATAAGGTTGTAGTTACAACGGTTTGACCTAAATAATTCGTTAAAGCCATTCGACCTACGTATCCAACAGGAGACAAGAACGCTTGCCATCTTTCTTTTTCAAGCAATAATAATAATGTAGCCACATAAAAGATCGATAATGTTTTCCCGCTTGTTATAACATAAACATAGCTTTCCATCGAGTTATAGCTTGTTGGAGTAGATTGGACAAAAAGCATGATCCAGCTTGGGATGGTTAAAAGGAACGCGATTATCTGAATTGTGCGGATGTTTTTTCTTAACTCACGCACACGCTGGATAAGTTCTATTTTTCCTACAAACAATCCTAGTAAAAATAAGCCTGAAATTTCTGGGAAAAGAACAATATTAGAAGGAACATGGTACTTCAAAAAAAAGAGTATTCTATTATATGCATGCTCAGACCAGCCATCAAATTGATTAAAGGCTGGAACGATGAAGCTGACGGATTCGGTTGTCTCTATGAATGAACCTAATATAGCAAGTAGCTCAGTTAGCATCAACAGCACAATGGACCAAATCAAAATCGTTTTGGGATTCCGTTTATAAAAAAGAAGCAGCCAAAATCCTGTAAAGGCATATGTATTCAAAATATCCCCATCCAAAAAAAGACAATATGTATGAAAGCAATTAAAAGTAAAAGGACTTTGAAAACTCTTTTCTAAATAGTTCTTAATGGAAGTGATATTTTAAATGGAAGCGTTCATTTTATCTTCGAGTCTCAGTAGCGTTATGGTCTGGGAAAGGCATTGTAGATTTAGAGATATATAGTATTTTAAGAGGAGATTATGGTAAATAAATAAGAAAAAAGTTTGTCTTTCATATGAAAATATGGTGGACTTACAGCATTCCTGCTAATAGATTCTTAACAAGAAAGTAAATTTGTTATTGAATCCTATGTTTTATCATGCTAGTATAAATGAAAATGAAATATTCCTTTAATTACGGTACAGAGAGACCGAAAAGGACCGCTGGATAATTTTGTTGTTTTTTATCTTAGTATACTTATGTCCTTTTGTCCTCTAAGACAAAAGGATTTTTTATTTTGTGCAAAAGAGAAGCGCTAATGGTTGGAGAAGTGATGGAAGTGGGAGTAAGGTTTTACTATATTCTTTAAGTTTTTCGCTTCTTTTAAACAAATTTATATTAAAGCTCTTTTAAATGAAGTCCAGTGAGGCTTGAAAAGAGAATGGGATATTTTATTATTATTCATGATATATCTTCATTCCTTCACAAGGTAAAGAGAATTTAGTACAGGAAGAATATACTGGAGGGTGGAAAAACGTGAATTATCGTAATAAAACAGTTACGGCATCAGTTGCAGGTTTAACATTAGAGGGCATGGATATTATGTTTATCTCTTTTGCCATGTCTATGATTATTGCAGAATTTAAGATTGATTTAACTACAGGTGGACTTATTTCTTCTATTACCAATATCGGTATGCTTATAGGCGGCGTTATTTTCGGTATCTTAGCTGATAAATTTGGGAGAGTGCGAGTTTTTACGTATACGATTATTTTGTTTGCAATCGGTACTGCATTAACGGGTATTGCAACAAATGTGGAACAAGTGTATTTATACAGATTTATAGCAGGTCTTGGTGCTGGTGGAGAGTATGGCATTGGAATGGCTCTTGTTGCAGAAGCATGGCCAAAGGACAAACAGGGGAGAGCCTCTTCTTATGTAAGCGTTGGTGCACAATATGGCGTTATACTTGCAGCACTTCTTAGTGCAGTCATTTTACCTTCATTGGGCTGGAGAGCGTTGTTTTTCGTAGGAGTGCTTCCTGTTATTTTTGCCTTTATTGTACGAAAAAATTTGGAAGAGTCACCACAATGGATTGCAAGCCAGCAGGAAAAAAATGCTGGTAAAAAACAATCGAAAGAAAAAGGGAAATTACTGCAGCTGTTTCATTCACCAAGAGTAGCCTTTACAACAATTGCATTGGCGCTCATGGCAACTGTTCAAATAGCCGGCTATAACGGTTTGATGATTTGGCTGCCTTCGATGCTTCAAAAATCACAAGGATTGTCTGTTTCTGGTTCTGCTTTATGGACAATCAGTACGGCAGTTGGAATGATTGTCGGAATGCTGACATTTGGCCGATTTATGGATAGGTTTGGGGCAAAGAGTGCCTACGGAATTTTCCTGCTTGCCTCTGCAGCAGCTGTGTTTTTATATTCCTATGCGGAAGGCAGTGCAGGTGTTTTAATTGGCGGTGCCATAGTCGGATTCTTTTCAAATGGTATGTTTGCTGGATATGGAGCATTAATAAGCAGCTATTATCCTGTTCAAATTCGAAGCACTGCTACAAATACTATTTTTAATTTTGGAAGGGCATTAGGCGGACTGTCGCCAATTCTTGTCGGATATATTTTGCAAAGCTATGATATGACTGTAGCAATGACTTATCTGGCACTTTTATATTGTTTGTCCTTTATCGTTATGCTTAGTCTAAAGGCTAAACAGTCCAATACTTCCGTAGAAAAAATTGCTTAGTCCACATTATTAAATAAGAATAATGTAAATTAAAAATAAAGGGAATCCAATATATCGTGATATTCGATGCAATGGATTCCCTTTATTCAATAGAAAGCTCGGTTTAATAGAGAGATTCGAAAGTGAATGTATAAATGTAAAAGGAAGGCTTCATGCGCTTTCTATTAAAAGTGATGAAAATGGATCCTCATCTGGCGTTTTAATTCATAGGGCTATGATAATGGATGATGCTATCTACAATTTCTAGCAAGTTGGTTTTCTGTATTAAAAGAAACTGGTAGAGGGCCTCGCTATCTTCTTTACTCAAATTCCACTCTTTAGGGATGGTTTGGATAACTTCGTAGATCGACTCGTTTGGCAAATCTACAATTTTTGCTATAAACGATGTAAGCTCATTAGGATCGAGAAGAGAAAATGCCCAGATATAAAATGGCCAATGGAAGTTGTATTCTGGCTTCTCGGTAAGCGTTTGAGCAGACCATTTGTATCGACCTGGAAAACATCTTCCATGATCAATCATATGGACATAGTAGCTGCTGTCACTTAAAGGTTCCAAAATTACATTCATTGTACCCCGATCCGTGTTATTGACCCATTGGTCGAATACAGTTATTCCTGCAAGCATATCTCGGTTTTGTATGTCTGCCCTAGTGGGAAGGTTTTGTGTTACATCCTCGAATACCAAACAGTTTTCAATAAAAACACAGCCATATTGGTATCCAGAAGAATAGTTGAATTTTTTGGAGTGTAATTCAGGAGTCTTTTTTATAAATTCTTGCGGTATATATACAAGTTCAAAGGGGATAACAGGAAGGGAAAGGAGCTCGGCTAATTTGCCGATCACATATTCATTGACCACTTCTTTTCCTCTATCTTTATTCGTACCGTTCCACTTTACGACATATTTTTTACCATCGCTGAAAAGGATAACATGAGCTGTTCCGCCTCTTAATGCTTGTACATATTTAACAGGATACAAATCCTGTTTCTCAAAGTCTACACTATTTTTCATATAACATTTATCTCCTTTACATGTGTTTGTCTTCATTATTCCTTGCTTTTTTCCTTTTTTATAATATAGATCACTAATGTATTAATCGATGACACGATGTAAGTGAATTTTGTATTCTTAAAAATGTTATGGCAGGGTATTCTATTTATCTGAACGGGATTTAAGTGAACATTTGAATGGAAGGAAGTATGGCTAATTCAACGACTACAGGTTCACATACTCTATTCTTTGTTTCTTCTTATGTCGGTTAGTTTTAATTAACGACATATATTTTACCAGAGCTAAAAGAATGGATAGCACCTAATAATCTTTCAACAATTGCTCTAATTTAACTTGATAGTTTGATTGTGCAATGAATTTCATGTTAATTTTTTTTGTTATTTTGTTCAATTAAGCCGTATAATTTTTGTTGTTCCATGATTTGCTTATTTAAATCGAATTTCTCATCAATAACCTGTCTTGCAAGCTGCGTATAATTTTTCCATAAAGATGGATGATCTAAGAAGTATTTTATCCCTTCTGCCAATTTTTTTTCATCTTTTTCCGGAGCTAGGAATCCTGTTTTTTTGTGCTCAATTAATTCCGGAATTCCTGCGTGAAAGGTGGAAATGACTGGTAAACCGCTTGCCATTGCTTCTTTTAATGAATTAGGAATGCCTTCTACATCGCCATCAGCCCCAGTTTCACTGGCAAGGCAAAAGAGATGAGCATCTCTTAACTCTTTCGAAATTTGCTTTGAATCCATTGCTCCTCTAAGAAAAACATGATTTTTTAATTGAAGTTTATCAATGAAATTTCTTATCTTTTCTTCATCTTTGCCTGCCCCAATAATATGAAGTGTAGTTCGCGGGTAATCAGCATGGATTTTTTGAAAAGCCTTCAAAAGTGTAGGAAATCCTTTTTTCTCAACAAGTCTGGCTACCGACAAGATTCTGATTTCCCCTTCCAAAGGGAGGGAACGTTCCATATATGGGTATAAATTTAAGTCCAGACCGCCATATAACACATGTATTTTGTCTTCAGGAAATCCTAATTTCTTCAATTCTTCAGCAAGAAAATGGCAAACCGCAAAATAACCAGATCCTTGTTTTACTAATGATGAATATCGCTTGCTATTTTCTTGGTATCTCTTTTCTGTTTGAGCAGAAGAATCGCGGCCTCGAAAATGGACAATCAAAGGAATATCATATTTTACAGCTGTGGGTAAAATATCGAGGGAATGCTTCCCTTGATGTGCATGAATCGCCACCACATTTTGCTCCTTAAAGAATGCTGATAAATCTTTCATTTCACTCAAATTATAATAATGTTTATACTGAAATAAATCATTGTTGCTATTTGGGAAAAATCCTATTATAATAGCCCGATACTTATTCAATCTATAGGTTTGGTTGTACATGAATCCTTGATTTATTTTAAAAGGTTCTCTAATATAAAAAGCAATTGTTTTCACTACTTTCAATCCCTTCTTCCCTCTAAAATCAAATTTTCAATAAAACTTTCTAATATTTTGCGATCTCGATAACTTAAATCTTTTGGAAAAATGGACCATTTAAAAAATTGAACCCTTTGCGTTTCGATATTATCAGGTTTTAAATCCCCACTGAGTATGTCATTTGTTACGTAAGCAATGGTAACAGGGTAGTATTCATCACCATTAGGGAGCTTCGTAAAATATTCATCACCTGAAAAAACGCCAATTAATTGAAGGCTGCCGATGTTTATTCCTGTTTCCTCCAATACCTCACGTCTTCCGGCCTCTTCTGCAGATTCTCCCATTTCTATAAAGCCGCCTGGCAATTTCCACATATTATCTGATTGTACCATCAGAAATCGGTGGTGCTGATCGATAACCAAAACGACGACTCCAGTAAGAATTAAAGGTCTAGTTCCGACGATCTCCCGTAATTTTTCAATGTATCCCATCTTATGACTCCTTTCGTGATAAAATGCCTCCTACTATTAAATTATTAAATGTAAATTATTTGTAAATTCTTCATTAATATTAGATTCAAACGGAAGTAGATTTGAAACGGACAAAGACATATATTTATACAATTTATTGAAAGAAGTTCTTTTCGTCTTAGGTTAAGAAACAGGGGAATACCCGTTTTTCTGTATAAAGATATTAATCTAGAGCAGTTAATCGAATATTTCATATTATAGAAATGGGGATTCTAAAAAGAAAAAGGTGATAGATTAGATGAATGATTTTACATTAATTAACGTTCAAAGAATAGAGAAGAACGGTAAAAAAGAACTTCTTATTGACAATCCGACCAAATTGAAACCAATTGGGGAAGGAAGCCAAGGTGCAGTTTTTCAGATTAGTGAAGATCGGTGCGTAAAAATTTATGTGAATCCAAATGCAGCAGAAAAAGAAGGGAGTGCACTAGAAGCAGCGAAGGATCTTGATATTGTTCCAAAGGTTTACGAGGTTGGCTCAAACTATGTCATTATGGAGTATTTAAAAGGCACCAATTTAAAAGATTATTTAAAGAAGGCAAAAAATATACCTGAATCGTTTACAGAACAAATCATAAGAATACGAAAGGAACTAAAGCGTGTTGGATTTATTAGGATTAAGACTTCAATTGGACATTTTATTGTTACAGAAGGAAATGTGCTGAAAGCGATTGATCATTCAGATGGCCTCACGATGAATGATCCGTATAATCCGAAGATGTTTCTTGATCTGAAAAAATTGGGTTTATTGGACAAATTCTTAGAACAAGCAAAAAAAATCGATCCAGAATCATATGAAGATTGGCAGAAAAATATTAATTTTAAGATGTTATAAAGAAAGAAGTGCATTCTTTCATTCATTTGAACCGATAAAAACTGGTTTTGGACAAGCGAGTATAACGGATTACAACAGAAATAATGAAAGGGATTGATTGCTATTACAATATTAATGGTGATAAAGAAAAGAGGGACAAAGTTAGATGACTTTCTCTAAAACAATATTAATTACGGGATGCGCAGGGTTTATTGGATTTCACTTATCAAACCGATTGCTACTAGATAATTACAATATTATTGGAATAGATAACATAAATAGTTATTATGATGTTGATTTAAAGCATGCTAGATTAAATTTATTAAAAAAGCATAAAAATTTCTCTTTTGTATTATCTTCCATTGAAGACAAAGAAGAGCTGGAAAAAATCTTCTCTCAAAATGATATAGACATTGTTATTAATTTAGCTGCGCAAGCAGGGGTTCGCTACAGTTTAGAAAATCCATATGCCTATATCCAATCAAATGTTATTGGCTTTATGAATATATTGGAATGTAGTCATCTTCATCAAATTGAGCACCTAATATACGCTTCATCAAGTTCTGTATACGGTGCTAATAAGAAAATACCATTTTCGACAAGTGATAATGTGGATTATCCGGTAAGTTTGTATGCAGCAACAAAAAAAGTGAATGAATTAATGGCCCACACATATAGTCACTTATACGATTTGCCAACTACAGGATTACGTTTCTTTACCGTATACGGTCCTTGGGGCAGACCGGATATGTCCTATTTTAAATTTACAAAGGCAATTATGAATGGGGAGAAAATTCAAGTATTTAATTCTGGCAATATGAAGAGAGATTTTACCTATATAGATGATATTGTGGAAGGAATTGTTCGTATACTTGAAAAAAAACCAGAACGAATCCAATTACCTTCTATTTCAAGCAATGCCCCATATAAGATTTACAATATTGGAAATAACAAACCGGTAGAACTTATGCAATTTATTTCTGTTATAGAAGAGAAAATAGGGGGAAAAGCGCTTAAAGAATTTCTCCCAATGCAGCCAGGTGATGTTCCCATCACATATGCAGATGTTCAGGATTTAGAAGAAGATATAGGATTTAAACCGAAAACTACCATTAATGAAGGAATTGGAAAATTCGTGGATTGGTATAAAGAGTTTTATGATTTAGATCGTGATGAAGAAAAAAACTGATTCAATTGTATAATAAGTTTTTTCAGATACAGATAATACCCGATTATGCAATTCCCCTTTTATTTTGAAAAATAATCTTCAATAGGCATTTTTCTTGCTAGCACCTCATTGTTAATAATCATTTTTCCATTATCGACAATCTTTTTCTAACTAAAAAAAGCGCAAGCGCCCTTGCTCATCGACGGAAAAAGCTGAGTTCCACAGGATGTGGATCACACAAACGAAGACATAAGGATGTGGCGTTCTTAATTTGTGTACCTTAAGTGAGATAAAGGAAACACAAAGAGCGCAAGCGTCGATGTTGACTACGCAAGCGAGCTGAGGGAAGCGTTGAAGTCGATAGGGCGCTGGAGCTAGACACTAGTCTAACTTCAAAAATTTTATACTTTCTTATCTTTCAAAAAAAAATCCAGCTTAACGCTGGATATGGGGAATGCTATATTTTCAAGGGGGAACTTGAAAAAGTTATTTGCTTACCATATGAATATCATACCCAATAATTATGACTAAACTATGACAAAATAAACACAAATTCTTTAAAACTTTATTTATGTTTTATGAATTCGATGTTTTTTGTTTAGTAGTCCCCCAAAAAGAAACCTTTTTGGGGGATACATAAAGGACTTGCTAGTTGTGTTTGAAATGTTATTTTTTTAATTTAGCCCAAGTTTTATCAAGAGCTTCCATTACTTCATCTTTTGATTTTTGGCCGCCGACATATGCCTGGATGCTTGCACCAAATTCTTGTCCAGCGCCATCAGGATATTTCATAAACTGCCAAGAATACGTTTTTCCATTTTTTGAGTATTCTTGAATAGCAGCACCTAAAGGACCAATATCTTCAGCACTTGCTTCAATTGTTTTATATGCTGGAATATATTTGAAGTCTTTTACTAATGCTGTTTTGCCAATGTCAGAAGTAACCATCCAATTTAAGAAATCCAACGCTGCTTTTTTGTCTGCAGCAGGTGCTCCTTTGTGAACAACCCAGTTTGTTGGTACATCAACCATTAATTTATCAGCTTTTGCTTTATCATCATTAAGCAGCATTGGGATATAGCCGACTTCCATGTTAGGAGAGATCTTATCTAACATAGGCTGAATCCAGTTGCCTTGTTGAATCATTGCTGCTTCACCGCTTGCAAACAATGTAACCTGTGTGTTGTAGTCTGTTGTTAAAGGATTCTTATTGCCGTATTTCAATGTTAAATCTAATAATTTAAAATAATCATTAAAATATTCATTTCCTGCAATTTTAGATTTTCCTTCATTTAATCCTTGTATAAAGGAAGGATCTGCATTATCCTGGTAGGCAAATGGAACATTTAAACCATGGTTCGCTAATACCCACCATTCAGCATAACCGTTGGAGAATGGGGTAATGCCCGCTGCTTTTAGTTTTTTTGCTGCAGCTTCTAATTCAGTGAAAGTAGTTGGCAGTTCTGTAATGCCAGCTTTTTCAAATAATGCTTTATTGTAGGCATAACCATAGCCTTCTAAATTGACAGGCTGGCCGTACAGTTTTCCATCCACTGTCATTGGTTTTAGAGCGCTTTCGTATGCATCTTTTACCCAAGGCTGATCTGATAAATCTTCTAGTTTATCCAACCAAGTTAACGCCTCTTGATAGCCTCCGTTGCCGAAAATATCCGGTGCTTGATTTGATGCAAATTTCGCTTTTAATGCGGCTGCACCATCTGCCCCGCCACCAACTGTTTCAATATTAAACGTAACGTCAGGATGCTCTTTTGTGTAGCTGTCTGTTAAAGATTTCAATTGATCGGCAATTTCCACTTTTCCGTTAAAGATATCTACTACTACTTTACCATCTTTACTGCCGCTGTTGTTTTTATTTCCTGATGTTTCATCTGAGCAAGCGCTTGCAAAAATTAGTGAAGCAGTTAGTACACCTGTTAGTAGAGAATATTTTTTAAGCTTTAAGAAACTCATTTGTTTCCCCTCCTGGTTTTAGGAAAAATTTTATATGTGGATCTCAGAGACCAAGCAAAATGAGCGTATGGCCTCTGAGTTTGATCCCGTTCGTATTATTTGATAGAACCGCTTGTGATTCCTTTAATAATATGTCTTTGCATCGTAAAGAAGAAGATTAATAAAGGAATAATTCCAATCATTAATGCGGCAAGTGCTAAATCCCATTGTTTTGTATACTGTCCAAAGAAAAAGAATGTTGCAAGCGGGATGGTTCTTAGTTCTGGATTTTGCAGGACAAGTGATGGCAATAGAAAATCATTCCATATCCATAAACTATTTAAAATAACAATTGTAACCGTAATTGGTTTTAATAAAGGGAAAACAATTCTCCAAAAAACGCCAAATCGTGAACAGCCATCAATGATAGCTGCTTCTTCCAGCTCCACAGGAATGCCTTTAATAAAGCCATGGTATAAGAAGATGGTCATTCCAGAACCAAATCCTAGGTACATAAAGACAAGTCCCCAAAGGCTGTTTAGCAAATGCAAGCTTCCAGCTGTTTTAATAAGAGGAATCATAATGGATTGAAACGGAATAATCATCGCTGCAACAAATGTCATAAAAATTACATTGCTGATTTTCTTTTTTGTTCGAACAAGCATATATGCTGCCATCGAACAAAAGACGACAAGAACAAGATTGCTTGCAATGGTTATAATAAGTGAATTCGAAAACACTTTTAGAAAATCTAGTTTTTCAAATGCATTTATATAATTTTCAAATTTTAAAACGCTTGGCAACGCAGAAGTATGTGTTAATATTTCTGCAAAAGGCTTCAACGAGTTGGATATGACATAATAAAATGGTACTAAAAATACAAGACCAAGCAAGACAGCGAATATTTCAAGTATAAATGTTTTGCCCTTATATTTATGTCCCATTAGGATTCAACCTCCCTCTTCTTCGAAATGGTTACTTGAATAATGGTAATGGCAGCAACCACAATAAAGAAGATTAGTGCTTTTGCTTCTCCGATGCCATAACGATTGTTTACAAAAGCTTCTGTATAAATATTAAGCGCTAACATTTCTGTGGACTTAAAGGGACCACCATTTGTAAGAGAAAGGTTGGCATCGAATATTTTAAAAGAAGAAGCAGTTGTTAAGAATAAACAGATGGTGACAGCTGGTGCAACAAGCGGCATCGTAATATGACGAAGTATCTGCCATCTGTTTGCTCCATCAATTTTTGCTGCTTCAATCAATTCTTGCGGTACGTTTTGTAATGCAGCGATATAAATAATCATAATATAACCGGCACCTTGCCAAACACTGACAATGACAATTCCCCAAAAAGCAGTCTTAGCATCACCTAACCATGCAAGTTGAAAAAGGGGAATGCCAGTTAATTCACCAATGGAAACAAAACCTTTAACAAAAATAAATTGCCAGATAAAACCTAATAACAAACCGCCCAGCAAGTTAGGCATAAAGAAAACGGTGCGAAGTATATTCCTTGTTTTTAACATTTGAGTTACCAATAATGCTAAGGAAAAACCTAATAAGTTGGTAAAAAGAATAGCAATAACTGTGTATTTTGTCGTTAACAGAAAGGATTGTTGAAATTGTTTATCATCTGTAAACAAGTAGATGAAATTATCTAAGCCCACCCATTTAATTTGCCCTGTAATTCCATTCCAGTCAGTAAAAGAATAAAAAATGCCTGAGAAAAAAGGAATAAGAACAACGACCATAAATGCCAAGAACACAGGTCCAACAAATAAGGTAAATAAACCAGCGTCCTTCCATTTCATTTTTTTATTAAAGGAAAGGGTTGTATTCTTCTTTCTTATTTTGTTGGTTATAAAGGCCGAACTTTCTACTTTCTCTAAGTTATTTTGATTATTCATTAACGCCACCTCCTATATATGTACTATAATAAATTGTGAATTGAATTGAAACCGTTTACATTGACAAGTAGGGTGGAAAATATTGAACAATCTGATAACAAAAAATAATATTTTAAAAGAAATGGGGGCCGAAATTGCGTGATTAAATGAAATAAACTTGTTATTAAAGCTCTATGTTTTGTTGTTTCTCCAAACAGAGGAGGCGGTAGAATCGCTCCGTTTCACCGTGAAAAATCTGCAGGCTATTCTTTTCACTCTCGTGGATTATAAAGGGAAACTGCTTCTTGCTGCATCCATGTTATACTGAGAAAAAGCAGAAAATGCGTATATTTTTCGCTGTTTAGGCTAGTTTAATGGAAGTTGATAAGGGTAAGAGGCAGCATGACTTAGAAAGGAAGGGACATTGGATGAAGTGGGGGATTCGAAAGAAACTTATCATATTTTTAATGTTGGCAGCGGTTCTGCCATTTGGTGCAGGAATCATAATCACTTATTATGAAACCACCAATTCCATTAATAAACGTTTTGTTTCTTCAAGTCATGATTCAATAGAAAAAGGAGAAGAAGAGCTTCGTAGTTATTTAGAAGATGTAGCGCAGATAGCAACGGTTCTTTATCGATATTCTCCATTTATGATGGTCTTAAAAAGTGGAATCTCAGACAACCTAAGCTCCAATCAAGCGGAGGTTACGAGAGCTCTTGCTTATTTATTTAATTCGAGGCAAGAGATAGAACAGATGCATTTGTATATAGATAAAGGCAGAAACTCTTATACGAATTATCATTCCCGAATAAGTGGACGAGGAGAATATAAGGATATATTTTCCCATCCATATTATGCCCTGTTTAAGCAAGGAAATAAAGATTATTCTATCATAGAGCCGCCTCATGAAATTTATAGCTATAATAATTTATCCGTTATTCCAGAATCAGAGAAAAAGATGGTTATCAGCTTTCATAATATTCTAAGAGAAATTCCATCAGAAAAATTTCTGGGGTTTTTATCCATTGATGTTAATTTATCGAAAATTAAAGATATTGCGGATCGATTGTATACAGATAAAGAAGAGGATTTTTATATAATGAATGAAAATAATGTGGTTATCTATTCCTCTGATAAAAGCGACATAGGCAAACAGAATAAAAACCAATGGTTTCAACAAATACAAAAGAAGAAGACTTCTAAAAAAAGCATGGATTGGGAAGATAAAGAGTTTTCCGGCGTCATCGTGTTTGAGGATTTTTATATTCAAGATAAGAAATGGTATATAGCAAAACGAATTCCATATAATGTTCTTTATCAAAGTGCACGTGAAACAGTAATTACAAATTGCTTAATTGGATTAGTTTCACTTGCCATCGTTTTAATAACTACCTTCTTTATTTCTATAAAAATAACCGCTCCAATTAAAGTGCTGATAGCAAATATGAAAAAGGTGGAAAAAGGAATATTTCAGGCAGATTTTGATTCATTGGGAAATGATGAGATTGGCATGCTGGGAAAACATTTTAAAAAAATGATCACTACAATCAATACATTAATTGAAAGAGAATATAAATTAGATATTGAAAACAAAGCTTCACAGCTTCGTGTTCTGCGCTCCCAAATTAATCCGCATTTTTTATATAATGCTTTGCAGTCCATTGGTACTTTGGCATTAAAAGCGAAGGAAGCGCAAGTGTATGCTTTATTAATGGCTTTATCCAACATTATGAGGTACAGCATGAATATGCGGGAGGATTTCGTGCCGTTTTTATTAGAGGTGAAACATGTTAAATCGTATTTAGTATTGCAAAAGCAGCGTTTTGAGGAGCAGGTTGAATTTCATATTCATGTAACGAAAGAAGCAGAAACAATACAAGTACCTAAAATGATCTTGCAGCCAATCGTAGAAAACAGTTTTAAACACGGGTTTATTCATCAGGACAAAAAGTTCCTTATTAAAATAGAAGCATGGGTAGAAGAAAATGATATTGTTTGTTCGATCACAGATAATGGAATCGGAGTAGAGGAACAACAGCTGAAGCGAATTGAGGAAATATTTTCGAAGAAGGAAAACAACAGAGGAGCCGCAGGGAGAGAATCGATTGGATTAAAAAACATTTATGACCGTCTGCAGATCTATTATAACAATAAGGCCAGAATGGAAGTTAAAAGCAAGTTAAATGCAGGCTTTTCCGTGTTGATTTATATTCCAAAGAGCTTACAAAGTGGGGTGAAGTATTTATGAAAGCTTTGATTATTGATGATGAAAAACATGTTCGTGAAGCAATTAAGCTGCTGGCTGATTGGGAACAGAATGGAATAGATCAAATATATGAAGCGAGTAATGGAGAAGAAGCAATCCATTATATAAAAAAATACAAACCAGAGATCATTTTCTCGGATATGAAAATGCCAAAAGTAGATGGCACCCAATTATTAAAATGGATTAAGGAAAATCAATCCAGCAGCAAGACGATTGTTGTAACAGGCTACGATGATTATCATTATATGCGTAAAGCGATCCATTTTGGAAGTGCAGATTATTTATTAAAGCCAATAGATCCAGAGATACTCAATCATGCATTAGAAAATGTGGTGCAAGAATGGATAAAAGAAGAGTCAGATAGAAAGCAGAAGATGAGCAATTACCAATTAATAAATCAAATGAAACCGATATATCGTGACAGAGTGCTTACCCAATTTTTGAATAGCAATGTGATAAAAGAAGATTTAGAAAATGAATTGGGAATCCCTTTAGCAGAAAATTATACGATTGCGTTAGTCCAAATTAACGGAAAAATATTGCAAGCTTTTCGAAATGACCGTGATTTAACGTATTTTTCTATTCTAAATGTAATAAATGAGCTGCTAACAAATAGGAATTTGGGAATTGCTTTTCGTTATTTATCCAATAAAGGGGAAATAGTCATTATCTATTGGGCAGACAGGGAAATGATTATTCAATCTCTGACACAAATTTACGATACATTATATCAGTTTCTTGAAGTTTCCTGCTCCATTTGCTCAGGGAATCCAGTAAAGGACAGCAGTATGTTAAGTAAGTCGTATGAAGAGGCAAAACAAATACTTTTAGGCAGTAATCTATTAGAAAAAAAGAAAATAAGGGTATATTGCAAAAAAGAAACGGATGTGCCAAGTTTAAAAAGCTTAATGGCTTATTCGGCTGATATAAAATTAGCCGTGCAATCTGGGGACCGGAAGCTGGTGTCAGAATTGGTGGAACAAATAATAAAGGATTATACAAGTGAACAGTACTTGTCCATACAACAGCTGAACCAATTGGAAAATGAATATTTGGTAATCAGCCAAAGATGGTACAAAGATTATCAAATCCCCCAAAAAACGTATACAGATATGGAACAAAGAATGGCATTATTTTTAAATAAAGATGGTACTTTTAATATAGAGGCATATAAGCAGAAAATAATGCGGGAAATGATGGTTTTTATTAAGCGAATTGCCGAAAAGAAAAAGACGAATATAATGAGTGAAATTGAAAAATATTTATTGGGGAATTTTCATCGTGATGTGAAGCTTCAGGAATTATCCGAGCATTTTTATATAAGCAGAGAGTATATTTCCCGTAAATTTAAACAGGAATTTCAAGTGAATATTAGTGATTATTTAGTAAATGTGCGAATAGAAAAAGCAAAAAATTTATTAAAAAACAGCAAGTTGAAAATTTATGATATTGCGAAGATGGTTGGCTACCAAGATGATAAATATTTTCGAAAAGTGTTTAAAAAAACAGCGGGGCTTACACCTAATGAATATCGGGATCACTTAAAAGAGATGCAAAAGTAAAAAAATGGAGGGATCATAGATGGATGACAAGTATTATGAGGGTTTGCTTCATATCCAGACACAAGAGGAACAAAGGGGCTTTAATAAATCTTTTCAGTACCATCGATATGAACCGACACCTTATCACTATTTAACCAGGCTTTTTGATCAATATGAAATAAAGAAGAATGATCGAATTGTAGACTTCGGATGTGGGAAAGGGAGGCTGAATTTTTTCCTTCACTACTTTTTTCAAGCAACGGTTATTGGTGTGGAATTTAATGTAGTTTTTTATTACGAAGCATTAAAAAATAGGGATAGCTATTGTAAAAAGAGGAAAAGCGGCAAAGAGAAAATCCATTTTCATCTTTGTAAAGCAGAGGACTATGCTATACATCCATTAGATAGTCACTTCTACTTTTTTAATCCTTTTTCTTTTCCGATTTTTGTAAAAGTAATCAATAATATCTTACACTCAATCGATGAAAACAAGCGACGTATAGAAGTAATTTTATATTATGCATCTACCGATTATCAGTATTATTTAGACAATCATGCTTCATTTAGAAAAAAAGCTGTCTATTTACTTGAGGAGCATCCACAAGATGAATATGAGAAATTTCTTATTTATGAAACAATCTAATTCTATGAAACGTTTAATCTGTTATCTCTACAAGTGTATATAATTGATGAAAATGTCTAATAAAATAATTGTGCTCCTTTTCATTAGGGGGTATATTCAAACTATAGGTAAAAATACTTAGTATGTTCATCCTAAATAACCAATTAATCGAGTTATACAAGATAAAAATACTACGTTTTCCGCCTGAGTATTTAAAAAGGAGAATGTAAATGTTTTCATTTCCAGATGTCAATCAAGTAATTTTTTTGGAAGGACACTACTCCATCCCAATTGTAATTTTATCCCTCCTCATTGCCTGCTTAGCCTCTTTTACTGCCTTATCTATGCATGAGCGAATGAAATCGAACAGCTTTTTCCCTCGTTATGTTTGGCTTACACTTGCTTCACTTTGCATGGGGTTCGGAATTTGGTCCATGCATTTTATTGGCATGTGTGCTTATATGCTTCCAATTAAAATGGAATATAATAAACTATTAACTATGCTGTCTGTGCTGCCGGCAATGATTGCTTCTTTTCTTGCATTCTATACTTCTAGTTTGCCCAAACAGTCTATGAAAACATATAGTATATCCGGGATTATGATGGGACTCGGCATTTCTTCAATGCATTATATCGGGATGAAAGCAATGATGATGGATGCAGAGTATGTGTATCATTTTGGTTATTTTATTTTATCCATTTTCATTGCCATTACGGTGTCTTTTGCATCTTTGTATATTTTTGGCAGGCTGCATGTCTATATGGTGAATTTTTTCTATAAATGCATGGCAGCAATATTAATGGGAAGTGCAATTGCCAGTATGCATTATACAGGAATGCATGCAGTCAAATATTATATTGCATCAACAGTAAATATAGACGAAAAGCATTTTCATCAAATGAACATGACTTTTTTTAGTACAGTAGTTGCAGCAGGAATAATAATGATGTTAATATCCGCTATTATTTCAAGTATTATGGATCGATATGTTGATTATCGATTGAATTATTTTGATGCGTTAACAAAGCTTCCAAATAGAAGGCAATTTGAAAAAACATTAAAAATAAACAGCTTTTCAAAAAGACTGGCAATTCTTCATCTTCATGAAATGGAAAAATGGAACAGTATGTATGGCTACTCTTTTGGCGATAAAGTAATCCAATATATTTCTTTATTATGTGAAAGATTAAAACCGATTGGCGTTGAGTTATATCGAATAGAAGGCAACCGAATTGTCTTTATTGGAAATAAGGAGTCATGGAAAGAACTACTTGTTGAATTAAGGAATATATCAACCATTCTTTCCAATCCAATCGCAATAAATGAGCAATTAGTAATAGTAAAGACTGCTATAGCGATCTCGGAATTCTGTGAAAAAAATAATGGCAAAACGATGTATGATCAGGCACTAGCCGTTCTATCTCACCCATCCACGGTGTATGAACATACTATTATTGCTTTTGATCCTGCCGTTCATTTTCAATCAGTGGAGTATCAAGTACTGCAAGATATAGATGCTGCAATGGCTGAAAATGATCTCTATATTGTTTATCAACCAAAAATTGCTGTTTGCAATGAGAAAATGGTCGGAGTTGAAGCTTTGTTAAGATGGAATCATCCTATTTACGGATTTTTGTCCCCGGGAATTTTTATCCCAGAACTAGAGAAAAATGGGAAAATGATGGACGTAACAGATTGGGTAGTTAATGAGGTCTGTAAACAAATAATTGCTTGGAAAGAAGCAGGAATGGAGATGCAGGTTTCAGTCAATATCCCAGGACCATATGTCACTTCCTCAAGATTGCTTTCTGTTTTGAAACAAAGTATCCAATATTACGGGATAAAGCCTGAATTATTAGAGCTGGAGATGACAGAAACAAGTGCTGTCTCTAATATAGAAGGAGCAATTCAATCTGTAGAAAAATTTAGAAGTTGTGGTTTTTCTGTGGCATTAGATGATTTCGGAACAGGTGTATCTTCCTTGTCTTACTTGAAAAGACTGCCTGTAACAACTTTAAAAATTGACAAGTCATTTGTAGATGGTGTTCCTGAATCCCAAAAAGATTCGGAGATAATGAAAGCAATAATTTCATTGGGACATTCCCTTGAATTAAATATAGTAATTGAAGGAGTAGAAAGCAAAGAACAGGTGGACTTTTTAACTTCTATCAGCGGCTGTGAAATGATTCAGGGATATTATTATGCAAAGCCAATGAAAGCGGAAGATTTAGAAGGATGGGTAAGATGCAAAGAAGTAGAAATGCAAAACGTCTAATGATAATAGACGTCATCTTAATCATAGGAGCTTCTTTGCAGATTGATAGCATTTAAATTTAGAGGTGTAAAGCCTTTATGTGAAGTACGGTGAGTATCCGAGGAAGAAAAGAAGAAAGGAAGCGTTTGGTCGACAGCCTGGTACTTATTTTTTTCCGGCTACGACAAATGATTTGTAAAAAATATAAAGAAACATAAGAACCACATCTGTTAAAAATAAACTATTAAGAAGCATATTCATTTGAATTCCTCCTATAGAAGGTGATTTTTTAATAACATGCAGTGTTTAAGCCATGGAATCTTTTCCTTTGATACAATTACAGTATAATGAAGCTGTATAAAGACAGGATTAATATAATATGAAGATATTGTAATGAAATGTTATATAGAAAGTAAACAAAGCTGAAAGAAAGGTGTAAAAGAATGTATCTTACCATTAAAGAAGCAGCGGAGTTATTATCCACTTCAGAAATGCAAGTGAAAAATCTTATTTTAGAGAATCGTATACGAGCGGTTCATGATGGAGAGCAATATTTGTTGAATAAAGAACAATTCAATACACATTTTGAACAAATGGAAAAATATAAGAAATATGTTGAGGAAATATTAAGTGAGCCTATTCCAGAAGATAAAGATATAAAAGATGAGGACTAGTCTATATTATTTAGAATGTAAACACCAACGTGTTTTCTGTTTTTAAGAGAAAAGAAAGTATAAGTTTTTTGAAGTCAGATAGCTGTCTAGCTCCAGCGCCTATTGCCTATCGAACTTCAGGTCATCTCCCTACGATAAGTCAACATCGATTCGCTAACGCTCATCGTGTTTCCTTTATCTCAGTCGAAGCCCTTCCAGTTCGTACGGCAATGAGCAAGGGCGCTTGCGCTTTTCTTATTTAGCAGAGTAAAACGCTGCCAAAAAGAGGTGGCGCATCCAAAATGTGTCTCTCTTTTTGGCATTTTTTAATCTATAGGCAGGATTATTTAACGTTCAGCCATTCTTGAGACCATTTTTCTATTTCTTTCATGAGAGGTTCAAGGGAACGTCCTTTTTCCGTTAACGAATATTCAATTCTAACCGGAGTTTCAGGAAACACTTCTCTAGATACAATTCCATGTTGTTCTAGATCTTTTAATCTTTCAGAAAGAAGTCTACCGCTGATACCGATAGATGATTCAATGGAACAAAAGCGCTGGGAGCCATTTAATAGTTGATAAATAATTAAACCAGTCCAACGCTGACTCAATATCCCCATAGCTTTTTCGAACTTTGGGCAAATTATAGATGGGTTCATCTGCATCACTCCTTCCTTATAGTATACAATAATTATTATTTTAAGTAAAAACATAATTATTTATAACTTTGTTACTTTACAAACATTAATTATAAAAATATAATTACTTACATAAAGTAAGTTATAACAGGAGGGATAGAGGATGAGATTTCATTCAAGTCCAAATATATATACAAGCAGTGTCGTATTAAAAGTAAAAAACTTAGAGCAATCTATTTTATTTTATAAAACAATGATCGGCTTTAAAATAAAGGAAAAATCGGATGATAAGGCTGTTTTAACGGCAGATGGAAAAAGTCCATTAGTATATTTGGAGCAGCTTCACAATGCTGAGCCGAAAAAGGCTCGAACGGCAGGATTATATCATTTTGCTTTATTAGTACCGACAAGGGAGGATTTAGGCATGATGCTGAAGCATTTATTACAAAGCGGATATCCCATACAAGGAGCATCTGATCATAATGTAAATGAAGCTATTTATTTGGCAGATCCAGATGGAAATGGCATCGAAATTTATCGGGATCTCTCACCGGAAAAATGGGAGTGGAACAATAACTTTGTAAAAATGGATACGCTTCCTTTGGATGCAGAAGGGGTGCTGGAAGCTGGAAACACAAAACAGTGGGATGGTTTGCCAGCAGAAACGATTCTCGGACATATACATCTTCATGTAGCTGAGTTAGAACAAACGGTGCGCTTTTATGTGGAAGGATTAGGGTTTAAGGTTGTTCAAAAATATGGAGAGCAAGCATATTTTATTTCAACAGGAAACTATCATCATCATTTAGGCTTAAATATTTGGAATGGCATTGGTGCATCAAAACCAAAAGAAAACAGCACAGGCTTGAAATATTTTGAGTTGAAGGTGCCAAGTCTGGAGGTTCTTCATCAAATAGAAACTAAATTAAAAGAAATGAATGTGGCCTATCAACTGTTGGATCATATTCTTTATACAGAAGATCCATCTGGAAATGCTATAAGAATGACCATTTAATGTAAAAAGACAACCACTTTTTTACTCTAGCAGCTGACAAACGCTTGATTTCTTCGTTGTTCGCTTTATTCGGATGTTCATTATTGGATAACAGTGGATGAACAACTAAGTACGAATGAAAGGAAAATCTACTACCAAACGCCACGGCCTTATGTCTTCGCCGATTGACTTGCATCCTTCAAGTCTCGATCAGCCTGTGGTTTGTGCAAATACTTCTTTGTCTACACTCTGTTTTTTTTACTATATTTTGGATGCTATGATTTGCGCATTCCTACTTTTATTATTAGAATTCTATATAGTGGATATAGTAATAAGCTTAAATAAGGATAAGCTATATGGATTAAAGAGGGTGAAAAGTGTTGCAAAGAAATAAGGAATTATATCATTTTTTTATTCGTAATGCTAAAAGGCTTACAGAAGAATGGTATGCTAATCTGGATAAAAGCGGTTCAAGAGGCGTGTATTCTTCTGAAGACCCGGAAGCAATTGAAATATTAAAATCTCAAAATAATGCCTTTCATTTATATTTAGCCAAAGTGTTTGTAGAAGAGGAGTCCAAGTTTTATGATGATTTTCAACGTTGGATTTTAGAGATAGCTTCAGATGAAAATCATTTAAATACACCTATACATTATATTATTCAAGAATTTATTCAAGTCAGGGAGCAATATTTTACGTTGGTAGAAAAGTTTGCAAATGAATATTCAGCTGGCATTGATAGAGTGAATTTATGGAACCGCATTATCGTCCGTGTATTTGATGCCATTATTTTAAGATTCACGGAAGAGTATCATCATTTTTCACAAAGGCAATTGGCTGCTCAACAAGAAATGATAAATGAATTGAGCTCACCCGTTATCTTATTAAGTAAAAATAGGGCGCTTTTGCCCTTGGTTGGTGATATTGATACCGTACGTGCTGCTGCTATTTTAGAAAATACTATTAAGCAGTGTGCAGAGAAAAAAATCTCCCAATTGTTTATTGATTTATCAGGTGTCATTATCATTGATACAATGGTCGCACATCAAATTTTTCAGTTAATAAATGGCTTAAGCTTAATAGGGGTTCAGACAACACTTTCAGGAATTCGGCCAGAAATAGCAGCAACGGCTATTCAGCTAGGATTATCATTTAATGATATTTCAGTTGCTTCCACTCTTTCAAAAGCAATAGCAGCAGATATAGAATTTCTCGATTCGAGAAACTAATTTCAGAAATATCAGGCTGATGCAAAATGATTGTTTATTTCAAGGAATGAAGCCTTGGAAGGAGCTAAAGCTAGTGTTTGAGTAATGAAAGAGGATGTTTAAATGGCATCCTCTTTCTGTCGTTCTTCTCTTTTCCCAAGGTTCTTCCGCAAGCTTATTAATGAGTTAGAACTGTTTCTAAAGCTGTTGCTACGGCTTCTTTTGCGTGCAGATACGTAGTGTTGAATAATGGAATATCTGTATCTTTTTCTGTTATTAATAATGGGATTTCTGTGCAACCTAATATGATTCCTTCTGCTCCTTGAGCAATTAGCTTATTAATAATGTCTTTGTATTTTTCTTTCGAATCGGAGTGAAACTTTCCTTTACACAATTCATTAAAGATAACATCATGAACAATTTGTCTATCTTTTTCTTCAGGGATAACAGTAGATATTCCGTTTTTGGATAAAATATCCTTATAAAAATCATGCTCCATCGTAAATTTAGTCCCTAATAGTCCAACCTTTTTAAGTCCTTTGCCATTTATGCTTTTTGCTGTTGCTTCCGCTATATGGATTAAAGGTACAGAAAGAGCTTCTTGAACCTCTGGAGCCATTTTATGCATTGTATTTGTGCAAATTAATACTAAGTCAGCCCCACTGTTTTCTAATGTTTTTGCAGCATTAACCATTAGTTCGGTAGCTTTTTCCCAATTCCCGCTCTTTTGCAAGGCAACAATTTCTTCAAAGTCAAAGGAGTACATTTGACATTTTGCAGAATGCAGCCCACCTAGTTTTTCTTTTATTAATGTATTGATAAGACGATAATAATCTACTGTTGATTCCCAGCTAAGTCCACCAATTAATCCGATTGTCTTCATCTTAAAATCCCCGCTTTCGTTCTATTTTTCAAAAGCATAACATGTTACACTGGTATATAATAGAACCACTAATTATATGATTTGATGGTACCAGATGAAATATGGAGGGGGTGAAAACGATGATTTTTACAACAGTAGACCGTACTAGTTCGAAGTCTTTAACTCAACAAGTTTATGAACAAATCCGCAAAGGAATTTTAGATAAAAAATTGCTGGAAGGGCAGAAATTATTTTCTACAAGAGAGTTAGCTTCAACAATCGGTGTATCACGGAATGTCGTATTAGAAGCCTACGAACGACTTATATCAGAAGGCTATTTGGAAGTTAAACCAAAATCTGGTACATTTGTTGCAAAAGGAACTTCCCTATCGAAGATTTCTGATTATCCTTATGAAAAAGATAAAAAAGAAACAAAAAAACTGGAGAATGCAGTAATCGATTTTAAAGGCGGCAATCCAGCTATAGATCATTTTCCAAGAAAAAAATGGGGGCAGCTGACAAAAGAAGTCTGCAGTGAATCGCAGCAGCATATTTTTGGCTATAGTGATTCATGCGGCATAGAAGAATTAAGGAATGTATTGGCTGTTTACTTGCAAAGAGCTAGAGGCGTGCAATGCCAGCCAGATCAGATCATTATAACTTCTGGTGCAACACAAGGATTAAGACTTATTACAGAGCTGCTTATTTCAGATCGTCAACAAGACTATATTGCGGTAGAAGATCCAGTAACAGATGAAATGAGAAATATATTTTCTTATGCTAATGCAAAAATACATCCAGTTTCGGTGGATGAAAATGGGATTATTCCCGAATTATTGCCTAAAGAAAGACCAAGCTTTGTATTCGTTATTCCTTCTCATCAGTTTCCTTTAGGCGGGATTTTGTCCATTCAAAGAAGGCTGCAGCTTATTGAGTATGCAAGAAAGATGGATTGTTATATAGTAGAGGATGATTATGATAGTGAGTTTACATATGAGGGAGCTCCTGTACCATCCATGCAAGGAATTGAGCAGGAACATGTATTATATGTTGGAACGTTTAGTAAGATATTGTCCCCAGCCTTAAGAATAGGATATGTTGTTTTGCCGCCGCATTTAGTAGAAGATTTTCAGCAGTTAAAATGGTTTACAGATCGACATACCTCTTCTATTGAGCAATTTGTATTAGCTCGCTTTATAGAGGATGGACACTTTGACAGGCATATTCGCAAAATGAAAAAAATATATCAAGAAAGAAGAGAAGTGTTAGTAAACAGCATTCTTCTGGCCTTTAAAAAAGCAAAGATAATTGGTAAAGCGGCTGGCATGCATTTAGTTGTAGAAATACCGAATGTTGATTTTACAAAAGAAATATGCGATAAAATAACATCATTTGGAGTTCGAATCTATCCTGTAGAGCAATATAGTATGAAAAAAGGGGAGCATAAAGATAAAATTGTAATGGGCTATGGAGGATTAACTGCAGAACAAATAAAAAAAGGCGTGAAATTATTAAAGAAAGCTTTAAATCAAATATAAATCTTCAGTCCTGTCAACAAACTCTCTCTTTTTTAGTTATTCGCCTTACTCGAGTGCTTATTAAGCTTCAAGCACCTCTTAAAAATTATGCCTTGAAATATAAAGTGAACCTTCCATCAGTGGGGGGTTTCTTCATCCCACACTGATGGAAAGCTTGCGGTCCACAGGAAGTGGAGACCTTAGTTTAGGTACTTCCCTCGGACCTTTACGGGCAAGTTTCCCCCAGCTAGCTTCCTTGATTTCTCAGCATCTTGAAATGGGGTCTTACTGCCCGTTAAGAGTGGGGGAAATATTTTCGATCATCCGATTTGTCTCTGTAGTTGAAAAAGATACGCAACGGAAATATGGTGAAGGCTGCTTTCCTGTATATTTAGCGTAATCCAATCTCTTTTTAATGTATTTTTTAAGATTAACGGTCATTATTAGGATCAATATAGTAAGAGAAATTGAAATAAGGGGTATAACGAAATATGAATAAGACAAGAAAGAACAAACATCTAAAAAAAATATATATAGCAATTATTGGAGTACTGATAATATTAGTATTTATTCCAACTCCTTATTATTTAAATCAGCCGGGATCTATTGAACCTTTGGCAGAAAAAGTAACTGTTGAAGATGGACATAAGACGGAAAAAGGCAGCTTGAATTTAACAACAATATATTCCATTAAAGCGAGCAATCCATATATTTGGCTTTATGGTTTAGTGGCACCCCATACGGAAGTAATGAAAGAGGAGGAAGTAAGAGGGGATCTTACAGATGAAGAATATAATGCATTGCTTCTTCATATGATGGATTCTTCCAAGCAAAGTGCCATTATTTCAAGTTTTCATGAAGCAAATAAAAAAGTGGATTTTGATTATAATGGCATATTTGTTTCTGGAGTACTTCCAAATTCAAAAGCTAAATCGATAATAAGTGTTGGCGATATTATACATCAAGTGGATGGAAAATCTTTCAATGAAGCAGAACAGCTTATTGCCTATTTAAAAGGAAAAAAAGCAGGAGAAAAAGTAAAGGTTCAGTATACGCATAATAAAAAAACAAAAACAGCTTCAGTTGAGACAATTGTTGTAAAGAAAAGCACTGGCCAGGTAGGCATAGGGATTGCACCAGAAGATAACATGTCCATTCAGCCTTCTTTAGATGTAAACATTAATAGTGCCAATATTGGCGGCCCATCTGCAGGGTTGATGTTTTCATTAGAAATATATAACCAAATAATAGAAGGAGATTTAACAAAAGGCTACAAAGTAGCCGGCACTGGAACAATGGATGCAAAAGGGAATGTTGGCCAAATTGGCGGAATTCGACATAAAATCGTTGCAGCACATAAAGCGGGTGTTGATATATTCTTTTATCCAGAAGATATAAATAAAGAGGATACAAATGAAAAAGAAATCAAAGATGAAGTGAAAAAAGAAGGATATGACATTAAAATAGTTCCTGTTCGGACATTAAGAGAAGCAATCGACTATTTAAATGCTCTGCCTAAAAAATAAAATAAACGGAAAAAGGGAAGTGAGAGTTTTCCAACAGTTTGAGTCGTAAAGCATCTTTACAGCTCAGAGTGTAGACAAAGTGTTAAAAGCACAAACTGCAGGCTGAGTCGTAATGGTATCTTTACGGCTTTTTTTGCGCAGTTAAACAACAATGGGGGGCATAAGTTTAAAATTACAGAAACAGGGAACAGTATAAATATCACTTACCAAGTACGTAAAGTATTATCATTTTTATGATAATACGAGGGAGGTTCACATGAACGAGTTTTTAAATGGTATTTTTAGTTTGTTTTACAGTTTTTTTGCAGTTCCGCTCTTGTTAATTTTTATTATCATTGCTATTTTTGCAGTTAACGAAATAAGAAAAAGACGCAGAAAAAACAGAGAAGAGTGGCACGGGGAATCGCCAGTAGAAAAAATAGAAAAAACCGATAAGAAGGAATAAAGAATCACAGTATTAACTGTTGGTTCTTTTTTTATGGAATTTCCTGTTAGATATCCTGACAAAAATACAGACGAAAACCGGAAAGATGGTAGAACGATAATAAGTGATATTTATGATGGAAGTTTACTTTATAGCATTCACTTTTTTAGTAATCTCATTTAATAGAGCTGGCCTAGGGTGACGGTAATAAACTAGGGTTAAACATTATTATGTGAGAAAACATGACGAAAAAAATCAACCGATCGCATTCGTAAAGGATTTATTTCTAAACAATATCTGGATGAGTTTTAGGAAATAATTGATAAAAAGAGAGGTGGGTTTAAAGTAAATGAATATTTTTTGTATGTAAATATTTAGGTTGATAATATAACCCATAAAAAACTAAAATTCAATTTGAATATATTTTATTCTGTTTTTATTCGAAATGAAGTTTATTTATTATAAATAAATACATTTTATTATATGAAAAACACTATTAATAACTTAATATTATTGGAAAGAAAATTGAAAATAATAAAATAATTAAAAAAGGAGAGAAGTTTATTACCACTGATTTTTCTTTGATCAATTCATGGGAAATAATGAAACTAGCAAATAAATGAGTAAATTTTATTGAAAATCGAGTCAGAAAACTTAACATTTATGTTTTAACGGGAGGAAAAATGTGTGAATTTTTTTCGAAAAAAGTCGATTAATTTATTATTGTCTCAAGCAAATAACAAAGGATCTCATTTAAAAAAAGATTTAGGTGCCTTTGATTTAACAATGCTTGGGATAGGAGCGATTATTGGAACAGGTATATTTGTGTTAACTGGAGTTGCTGCTTCTTTACATGCAGGACCCGCACTTGTTGTTTCTTTTGTATTATCTGGTCTTGCCTGCTTATTCGCAGCCCTTTGCTATTCTGAATTTGCTTCGATAGTACCTACATCTGGAAGTGCTTATACTTATAGCTATGCTACATTTGGCGAGTTGATTGCATGGATATTAGGTTGGGATCTTATCTTAGAATATGGATTGGCTTCTTCAGCTGTTGCAAGTGGATGGTCTGGTTATTTTCAAGGGCTTCTTTCAGGTTTTGGAATACATCTGCCAACAGCCTTAACGAGTGCATACAATCCTGAAAAAGGAACGTATATTGATTTGCCAGCTATTTTAATCGTTTTTCTTATTACCACGCTTCTCATAAGCGGTGTAAAAAAATCGTCTCGATTTAATGCCATTATGGTTCTTGTAAAGGTTAGCGTTATTCTTTTATTTATTTTTGTAGGTTTTAATTATGTCAAACCAGAAAATTGGACACCGTTTATGCCGTTTGGTTTTTCTGGAGTTGCGGTTGGCGCTGCTACAGTATTTTTTGCTTATTTAGGATTCGATGCTGTTGCTACAGCGGCTGAAGAAGTAAAGAATCCTCAGCGCAATATGCCAATTGGAATTATTGCTTCTCTTGCTGTTTGTACCGTTCTTTATATCATTGTCAGCTCGATTCTTACTGGAATTGTCCCATATACAGAATTAAATGTTAAAAACCCTGCTGCATTTGCCCTGCAATATATTCATCAAGATTGGGCTGCTGGATTTATCTCTCTCGGTGCGATTGTAGGGATCACAACAGTATTGCTTGTCATGCTGTATGCTCAAACAAGGTTGTTTTATTCAATGAGTCGTGATGGGCTATTACCCAAGGTTTTATCAAAAGTAAACACAAAAACGAAAACACCTATTTCCAATACACTTATTACAGGTGCTATTGTAGCTGTTTTTGCAGGGTGTGTTCCATTGAATAAATTAGCTGAGCTTGCAAATATTGGAACATTATTCGCCTTTATTGTTGTATCCATTGGAATTCTTGTATTAAGAAAAACACAGCCAGAATTAAAAAGACCATTTAAAGTACCGTTTGTACCAGTAGTTCCAATCTTATCGGTTCTATTTTGCGGCTTTTTAATTATTCAGCTTCCAGGTTATACATGGATAAGTTTTTGTATTTGGCTGGTAATTGGGCTAATCGTTTACTTTGTATATGGAAGAAAAAATAGTGAATTAGGGAAAGCAGAAAAGAAAAAGGAAGTAGCTTAACTGCTCCATAGGAAAAGCTATGAACAAATGACACAATCACGTCTAGATGAAGTATTAGATAAAGGGATTATTCGCGTCGGAACTATGGGAGACTATAAACCTTTTACTTAAATGAATCCGTCAACCAAACAATTTGAAGGATTTAATATAGACGCTGCAAATCTTTTGGCAAAAGACTTAGGGGCTAAAGTAGAATTTGTACAAACTTCTTGGCCGACCTTAATTAAGGACCTGCAGGATGATAAATTTGATATTGCTATGGGCGGGATTACAAGAAATTTTGAAAGACAGAAAGTTAGTAATTTGAGCCCAGCATATTTTACAGATGGAAAAATCCCCTTAATCCGAGATGAAGATAAAGATCGTTTTAAAAGTCTTAAAGACATTAATCAGTCTTCTGTACGAATTGGCGTAAATCCAGATGAAAATCTACTTCGTCAAAAGGTTTATCAAATGATTGCTGGATATGCAGAAGATGGTGCGGTCTGATCATTTAACGGAATATTTTGTATTTACTCAAATTCTGGGAACTTCTGCCCTAGCTTCCCAACCTAGTTTATCTCGTTTTTTTAAACGATTTGATGTCGAATCGATCGAACAATTAGGACATGTTAATCAGGAACTACTCGATAAAGTTCATTCGTTTAGAGAATCTAAAGCACTCATCTTTGATTTGGATTCCATACATGCCGATACTTATGGATGCCAAGAATCTTCGGCGTACAATGCTCATTATGGAACGGTTGGTTTTCATCCGTTAGTTGCCTTTGATGGACTAACAGGCGATTTTCAGAAAGCCAAATTACGTCCTGGAAATGTGTATACATCTAACGGAGTGGTTGAATTCATTCAACCACTTATCGAACATTACAATGAGATATTCCCTGAGACATCCCATTTTCTTCGTGGAGATAGTGGTTTTGCGGTCCCTGTTTTGTACGATTTGTGCGAAAAAGAATCGATTTATTACGTCATCCGTTTAAAATCAAACGCTACTCTACAAGGAATTGCTGAAGAATATCATCCATCTTCTACGCCTTCCGATTTGACAAAAGCAGAATGTTATTACGAAGAAACGATTTATCAAGCGAAATCATGGTCTAAGCCGCGAAAAGTGATTATTCAATCGACATGTCCTGCAGGGGAACTCTTCTTTATTTATTCCTTTTTTATCACTAATTTAGGGGATGCTTTTTCTCCTAAAGATATCGTTCTTTCTTATCAAAAAAGAGGAACGATGGAGAACTATATCAAGGAAGCTAAAAATGGATTCAGAATAGATAAAATGAACAGCCACTCCTTCCAAGTAAATGAAGTAAAAATGATGGTAAGTCTTTGAGCTTATAACTTAACGAATTGGCTGCGTACACTCTGTTTTCCAAAATAGAAACAAAAAATGCAGATAGATACGATTCGAACTCGAATCATTAAGGTGGCAAGTAAATTGGTGAAATCTGGACGATCCTTGTATTTCAAACTATCGTCTAGTTTTGTGTATCAAGCATTCTTTTGGAGCGTTCTTCAAAAGGTTCAACAATTAAAGATCTAAAGGCTGTTTTTAAAAAGATTGTTGTTTGAAAATAACGATAAATAAGAAGAACGGAGCAGACTGAATACACGAAGACTCCTGTGGGATTAGTGAGACAGGTGAGACCCCACAGGAGCTTGCGACGAGGAGGCTCACCGCTCGCCCCACGGAAAGCGAAGTGTATTCAGGCTGCGGTTAAATTAACAACAATCTTTAAAAAGAGAGTCTATAAAAAGTATCCAAAACGATCTTTTCCTATTTCAAAAAAAGGAAGTAGACCAAGGGAGAAGTCTGCCCAAAAACAGCTAGAAAAAGGAAAGTTTTATCTTCGGTTATCACTTTCTAGTTAAAGAGATCTTTTACGTTTAAAATTTTAAGAAATCGCAAAGAATTTTTGATGACTTTCTTCACTTTGAAACAGGTATGAATAATTCGGGTTGGAGTATATTTTTATTTTATATATGAAAACGGTAGTTTGGAGCAGACGCACTTTTATTCTGAAGGCATGGCGCCAGCATTAGCTGCAAAATTGGCTGAAACACTACGAGTTGAGAGAGAGCAAATTATTGTTGGGAATAGATCCGACGAAATTATTCGATTATTAACGATAACCTATATTGAGGTAAAGGAAGAAGTCTATAGCAAACTTTCAATATATGCCATCTTAGGATGTTCATTCCTAGTCTTTTGCATCGTATTTCAAAAGTTGATTTCAGACTGTTGACCTATATGAAACAGGCAAAAAGTATAGAGAACGGGTACATGGGCACTAGAGGAACACCTCTAAATTAAAGTACGCTAATTGAAAGGTGAAAGCTTCGTTTTCTTATTTTATAAAATCAGAAAGTATAAGTTTTTGGAAGTCTGAGAAGTGTCTAGCGCAAGCCCCCTATCGACTTCAACGCTTCCCTCACCTCGTCTATGATAAGTCAACATCGAATCGCTTGCGCTCTTCGTGTTTCCTTTATCTCACTGTAAGGTACACAATCTAAAACCGCCACGTCCTTATGTCTTCGATTGTGTGATCCACATCCTGTGGAACTCACCTTATTCTGTCGATGAGCAAGGGCGCTTGCGCCTTTCTTAGGAGATAGATAGTTTTTCCCATGAAATGAAGATGACTTTCTAACACTTAGTTTAGAATTATATTCTTGATGAGAAGTAAATAAACTGTAACAAAAATGAACTATTCCCGCAATAAAGAAGGAAATCACATTTGCTACAATGAAATTACATAAAAGGCTTAAAATTTGGATAAAAAAATGCACATGGCTCGCTAATGGCATATTCGTAAATAGCAAGAAATCAGAATCCGTTATTTTCCTTGTATAAAATGCATATAATCTCATTGATTGAAGGAAATAAAAATTCTAATAGAATAACAGGGGGAAGTTATGACTTTAGAAAAAAAGTTAATTGATAAAAAATATTACGAGGGATACATAAAGGATCGGACGGAACTTCCTATTGAAGTGCTGGGAAAATTATATATAACAGAACAAAGCAAAAATATACCGGATTTAACTTCTATTCGTTTTGCACAAGGCGAGCTTTATTTTCAGTATCAAGATTATGAAACAGCGATCTTTAAATGGGAAAATATCAACAATGAATTAGAGCCTTGGGCAAAGAAAAACCTGGCGGATGCATATATGGCCCTAGGAGAGTTATCGACTGCTGAAAGCATCTATAAAGCAATTGTTTCTGATTCTGATTTGTTGAACGTCGAGATTTCTTTACAATTATTTGCCCTCTATATAGAAAAAAGCAACCATGAAATGGCGCTTGAAACGATTAAACAGCTCATTTTAATACATCCTGACTATAATAATATGACAATGCTTGCACGGTCTTATTTCGAGGAACAAGCGTATTGGAATTATGCGATAGAGCTAGCTGTTAAGGAAGGGATAAGAACGGAGTCATTAAAATGGTATGACGCTTTAATCAAGTATGCAGATTTAGGAGTAACCGCCAAATATGAACCTGCATATTTTTTATCTAGTCTAAATAATGTACAGAAGCTGGATCAGCAAAAATGTGAACAGCTGGCAATTTCATTATGCAAAAACTATAAAAAGACGAATCACTATTTAACATGGCTAAAAGAATTTAATCAATTATTATCTAAATTTCCGTCGGATTCAGTGAGAATGTGGAGCGAACTTCCATCTGAATTAGGAAAAACCTATTTAGAATTAATTAGCGGAGCGTATCCTCTCAAAGATATTGAAGAAATTGCACCGCTTGTTTTGAGCAACTTCTTTATGATGGCAGAAGATGAACAAGGGATTATTGCAGCCTCCTATATACTGGCATGGAATGATATGTTTCCATTTACTATTGATAGCAATTATGTAGAAAAAGCAGAAAAAATGATTAATGAAACAGCTGGAACAAACGTAGATTTTGAACAATTTATAGAGTTGTTTAAAGAAATATTAAATTGGGCAGATAATCATGATATTCGCTTAGATAAGAAATTTGCTAAAAAATTTATGGAATATATTCCATCTGAGGCTGTTCATCTTTTAATTATTGGCTCCTCTGGAAATGGTGTGAATGATTACATTAATGAACTGATTGGCGAAACAATTTTATCAGAGGAAACAACAAGTCTGGTCACCATTAAAGACAATGATTATTTAGAAATTAAGGAAGTTACAGATGATAATGATGATACGATTGATAATTTATCCAATTTTTACGATGAATTACTGACATCAAATAATCATGCTCAAGAGGTAAGAGTATATGAGTTAAATACACCATCATCCTATTTGCATGATAATAATTGGGCCGTGTCCACCGCGCCTTTTTATCAAAATGATTCTTATGCAGAATATGTACTGTTAGCAGATAGTCTAGTCTATGTAATGAATGATAGATCGTTGTTTCAATATAATGAATATGAAAAATTATTAGAATGGCAGGAGAAGGTTCCACATCTTACCATTCAATTTTTAATTTATGTGGAAGAAGTGGAGAATGAAAAGGTTGCAACAAAAAGATTGCAAAAGGCCACTTCTACTATTCAGCATTATTTTCCAGCAAGCAAAATCTTCATTTATTCAAAACAGGAAGATAGAAACTATCAATTGACTAAAATCAGCAGCTATTACCAAAGGCATTTTGCAGAAAGAGGAATGGTGGAAGAACGAACAGCAAAAAGTATTTCTATTATTCAAGACCTCATTACAAATTTGCTTGATAAGCGTGTAGAAATGGAAGATAGTTTAAGAGCTACACTGACTATGTACGAAGAAATTGTTAGTAAATTGACTGGTGCAAGCAATCAATTAACGGATATGGAATTAGAAAAAGCAAAGACCATTTCAGCAGAATTTATGAAAGTGAAGGAAAACGTAACACAGCAAATGATGGAAGAGATACCTAAAATGCTGAAATCGTGCAAAGATATGGTGAAAGAAGACAGCGATTTTGGAAATATTCATGTTGTATTAAATGATGAGATGAATAAGCGGATTAACCAATATGTACAGCATACACTATTGCCGAGTCTTCATAATCAAATTACAGTATGGATTGAACGGTCAGAACAAGAGCTTAGAAGCAGTCAAAGTTATATGCAGGAGCTTTGTGAGGGTTTTAATGTACTTTATGAAAACAATCAAGTGGAACTTTCCTGCGATTTCTCTGTTCTTGATGATTGGAAAAGAGACGCCCGCAGGATGACAAGCGGCATTACGATTGATCATTTAAACATATTATTGCGTTTAAAGCCGTCACAGGTTTTATTAAAAAGTGCAGGTAAGCTTTTCGGAAGTATTCCGCAAAATAAAAAAATACTCTATGCAAAATATCAAAAATTGCTTGAAACAGAAGATTTTTCTGAAGTTGCATCTACTGTGGTGCAGACATTTACTGTTCCATTCGACTTTTTTGAAAAAGGGATTGATAGAGATGTCAGCATGTTCTTTAAAAACCCTCAAAATGTACTGAAACAAACAATTGGAGAAAAAGTAGAAGAAATAAAAGAATATAAGAGCTTATTGGAAAAACTGAAAAACAATCCAGAGATGTTCCATGATCCATTAAGACTTTTTGAACTTCAATTATTGCAGTATGATTGGTTAACCAATACACCCAAACTAGCAACTGCAGGAGTTTTTCAAGAAGAAAAGTAAGAAAAAGGCAGCCCTTATATCGGGCTGCTTTCACTATTTTAAGAAGGTTTACAGCTTAAATGAGCTTTTTAATGAAACAATGCGGTTAAATACAGGTTTTTCAGAAGTTGTATACTTTGGTTCTACACTGAAGTATCCATGTCTGAAAAATTGAAACTTGTCGTATGCTTGTACATCTTTCATATTTGGCTCAATAAATCCTTGTACAATCTCTAGAGAATGTTGGTTTACATAATCTAAAAATGTTTTGCCTTCTTCTTCCTCTTCTGTTTCATCATCTAAAATAAGCGGTTCATATAGACGGAACTCCACAGGGATAGCTTGTGTAGCTTCTACCCAATGAAGGGTTCCTTTTACTTTTCTACCTGTAAAGCCTGTTCCGCTTTTCGTTTCAATATCGTAAGTACAATGCAATTCAATCACATTGCCATCTTCATCTTTAATGACTTCATCACATTTAATAAAATACGCATGTTTTAAGCGAACTTCATTACCTGGAAATAATCGGAAATACTTTTTTGGAGGATTTTCCATAAAATCTTCTTGTTCGATATAGATTTCTCGAGAAAATGGTATTTGTCTTGTTCCCATTTCAGGATTTTCGGGATTAATTTCTGCATCAAGCATTTCCACTTGTCCTTCAGGATAGTTGGTAATTACAACTTTTAATGGATTCAAAACACCCATTGTTCTTGGCGCCTTTAATTTTAAATCTTCACGAACAAAGTGATCCAGCATCGCAGAATCAACCGCGCCAGAGCCTTTAGAAATACCTAGCTCTTTGCAAAAAGCTTGTATGGCTTCTGGTGTTACGCCTTTTCTTCTTAAGCCGGAAATAGTAGGCATTCGTGGGTCGTCCCATCCATCTACATACTTTTCATCGACTAATTGTTTTAATTTACGTTTACTCATAACCGTATTTGTAATGTTTAATCGGCCGAACTCAATTTGCTGTGGTGTGCTTTCCATTTCACATTCTTGAATAACCCAATCATATAGTGGACGTTGATCTTCGAATTCTGTTGTACAAAGAGAATGTGTAACTCCTTCAATAGCATCCTCTAATGGATGAGCAAAAGCGTACATCGGGTAAATACACCATTTATCACCTGTATTATGGTGGCTTGCATGTGAAATGCGATAAATAACTGGATCACGCAAATTTATATTTGGCGAAGCCATATCGATTTTAGCACGAAGCACTTTTTCGCCATTTTCAAATTCACCATTACGCATTGCTTTAAAAAGCTGAAGGTTTTCTTCCACATTTCTTGTCCGGTAAGGACTCTCTTTTCCAGGTTCAGTTAAAGTTCCCCGGTACTCGCGAATTTCATCGGCAGATAAATCATCTACATAAGCAAGTCCTTTTTCAATTAGCAATATTGCGCGATTGTACATTTCATCAAAATAATCTGAAGCAAAAAGCAAATTTTCCCACTTGTAGCCAAGCCACTCAACATCTTTTTTTATGGCGTTAACATATTCAATATCCTCTTTTAATGGATTGGTATCATCAAAGCGAAGATTTGTTTTCCCGTTAAACTCATCTGCTAATCCAAAATTGATAAAGATTGATTTTGCATGTCCGATATGTAAATAGCCATTTGGTTCTGGTGGGAATCGCGTAATCACAGAACGATGTTTCCCTGTTTCTAAATCTTCTTTAATAATATTCTTTATAAAATTGGAATTGTTTTCCACTTATATAGCCACCTTTCGTTATATATGGAGTTTTTAGTAAGTAATCAAGAATAAAATCCTTTTTTTTGAAGCAAATCTGCAAGTTGATGATGGAGAAATAAAAAAGTTCTTCTATATGATTATATCAATAATATAACCAAAATTTTATTATAAACTTCAAAGAAAGGAAACGAAAGTAGAATAAATTATCAGGCTGTCGACAAACGCTCGATTTTGTTCGTTATTCGTCTTGCTCATTACTAGGCAAAAGAGGATGAACGACTAAGTACTCAACCATGGAAAATCGCATATGCCACGGGTTTATGTCTTCGCCGATTTTCTCGCATCCTGCGAGCCTGCGTCAACGACGATTGACTTACATCCTTCAAGTCTAGATCAGCCTTGTAAGGTTTGGAAAATGCTACTTTGTCTACCCTGAAAAGTGTGGTGTTCTTGTGAGGTCTCACCTATCTCGCTAATCCCACAGGAGTCTTCGTGTATTCAGGCTGCTCTCCCTGCTTCAACTAAAACAATAAACTTAAAAAAACTGCTTCTTTTCATGTGCCTTGGTGCAAATTTTATTAGCATGGATGTCTACCCTCTGACTCATTCTCTTTATTTTTCTTTTGTTAATTTTGGCTGAATTTTAATAAAATTCTAAATTTAACTCAAAATGGGAAAGGATATTGCAAAAATCTGTCGAATAATTTGGATTATAAAGGCAGGTGCTGTTAATTGATTAATAAATATGAGATGAAAAAAAATTACTTTGATGAAATGTTTGAAAATTCAGAAAAACCACATAACCATTATAAGACGTTATGGAGCAACATGTCTTCTTTGGATGATGAGTCTATTAAGAGAAGGCATATGCTTGCCGAACAGGATTTTATGCGTCAAGGTATAACATTTACCGTTTATGATAATGAAGAAGGAACGGAAAGAACCATGCCGTTTGATCCCTTGCCCCGTATTATTTCTCAAAAGGAATGGCAAGTAATTGAAAAAGGTTTGCAGCAAAGAATCAAAGCGTTAAATTGTTTTCTCGAGGATATTTATACAGATCAGAATATTTTAAAGGATAAAATTGTTCCCCGCGAGTTGATCGTAACATCTCCACATTTTTATCATCAAGTCTACGGAGTGAAAGTGCCGAAAAAAAATCATATTTTTATTGCAGGCATCGATTTAATCCGTGATGAAAAAGGAAATTACCTTGTGCTGGAAGATAATATCCGGAATCCATCCGGGCTATCATATGTCTTTCAAAACCGGTATATTATGCGGAAGCTTTTCCCTGAATTATTCAAAGAATACGAATTGCAGTCATTGGATAATTGTTTATATGAAATGCTTGAAGCGTTAAAATATATTGCCCCGAAAAATATTGAAAAACCGACGATTGTTTTATTAACACCCGGCATGTATAATTCGGCCTATTATGATCACAGCTTTTTAGCAAGGCAAATGGGAATTGAGCTGGTGGAAAGCAGGGACTTGGTTGTTCAAGAACGGGTAGTATATATGAAAACAACTAGAGGATTGCAGCAAGTAGATGTTATTTATCGTCGAATAGATGATGATTATTTGGATCCATTAGAATTCAAGGAAGACTCGTTGATAGGAGTGCCAGGATTATTGGATGCGTACCGTGCAGGAAATGTCTCTATCGCTAACGCTATTGGCAATGGGGTTGCAGATGATAAAGCTACATATGCTTATGTTCCCGATATGATTCGCTACTATTTAAATGAAGAGCCCATTTTATCGAATGTGAAAACATATATTTTGTCTAAAAAAGAAGATTATGAGTATGCATTAAATCATTTAGATGAGCTTGTTATTAAAGAAAGAAACTCATCTGGCGGCTATAATATGCTAATCGGTCCTCATGCAACCGAAGAGCAGAAAAGCATTTTTCGAGCAAAAATAATCAACAATCCAGAAAACTTTATTGCACAGCCAACTATCTCGCTTTCTACCTTGCCAACTCATACTGCAGAGGGAATTCAAAGCAGACATGTCGATCTTCGTGCATTTGTTTTATTGAATGAAAAACCGCACATTATTCCAGGAGGATTAACGAGGGTTGCCTTAAAGAAAGGTTCGCTAGTAGTGAATTCATCCCAAGGCGGCGGAAGTAAAGATACATGGGTATTAGGCAATAGCACAGATAGCAAGGAGGCAGAATAAAATGTTAAGTCGTGTGGCAGACTCACTTTATTGGATAGCGCAGAATATGGAACGGGCAGATAGTGTGGCTAAATTATTATCTGCAAGGCTCGTAAGTATTTTAGAAAATCAAGATCCTTTGCTGGGAACAGAGAGTGATTGGAAAGAGGTAATTGAAATTGCAAGCGATAAGGAGGAGTTTAGAAAAATTTATGATTCTTATAATCGTGAATCTGTTATTCAATACCTTGCGTTTTCTAAACAAAACAGCAATTCCATTTTATCTTGTATAAAAGTTGCAAGAGAAAATGCTAAGATGGTAAGGGAGATTCTGCCCATTGAATTGTGGGAAGTAATCAATGATCTTTACTTAGAGATAAAAGAAGTTAGTTTTTTTGAAACAAATAATGAGGATTTGAACCGGTTCCTGCAAAGTATTCATGAAAAATATTTTTTATTTCAAGGGATAATTTCAGGTTTCATGTCTCGAAGAGAAGGATATTTATTTTTAGTATTCGGGAAATATTTGGAGGTTATTCGAAAGCTGGCAAGAACACTGGATGTATATTATCATAAAAAAAGAACAGAACGGTTTGAAAAGGAAGATATTCAATATCATTACTGGAGTTCCGTTTTAAGCAGTTTAAGCGGTTATCATTCGTATATCCAAAAATATCAGGCATCAATGGATCCGGTAAAGATAGTGAATTATCTGCTATTCGATGATTCGCAGCCGCGTTCTGCAAGCTACGGAGTTCAGCAGCTGGTAAATGCCTTTCAAGTACTGGAAAAGCAGCAAATAAATGATTATGCACAAAAGCTTTATGGTAAATTAGAAGAGCTTCATCAAGAATTACGCTATGATTCCGTGAAAAACCTGCCAGTTTCCCTTCATGAATACTGTCAAAAGCTACAGTCTCTTTGTGATTCGGTTGGAATTGCGATAATGGAGACATATTATTTAGGAGAGATGAGTCCAACATGAAATACGAAGTGCTTCAACGATCACATTATAAATATAGATTGCCAGTGAAGCAAAGCATTAATCAATGTATTTTTAAACCATTATCCACTACAAATCAGAAATTATTACAATATGAATTGAGGATTAAACCACACACATCCTACTATAATCATAATGATTATTGGGGAAATGAAGTCAGCAGCTTTTACCTATGGGAACCGCATGATGAATTATTGGTAGAATCTCGATCTGTATTGGAAATTGATTATCAAAAGCCAAAGGTTTTTATAAATGAACACATAAAAAATCAAATGAACTTGCCTTCCTTTCAAGCGGAGTTTGCAGAATTTCTTATGCCTACATCGTATACTATGCTGAAAAAAGAGATGCTGCAATCCATTACAGATACGCTTGGAGGAAGGGATTTGGACGTATATACCTTTTTGCATAGACTAAATGAATACATCTATACAAATTTTGCCTATGTGCCAGGAGCAACTCATGTAAAAACAGTTGCACATGAAGCTTTTGAGAAACTTTCAGGGGTTTGCCAAGACTTTTCTCATGTTATGTTAGGCATATGCAGAGATGCTGGTATTCCAGCACGTTATGTGAGCGGCTATATTTATGGTGGCGAAGATGCAGCAATGCGTGGGGATTCTCAAACACACGCATGGGTGGAAGTGTATATTCCAGAGCATGGATGGATTGGCTTTGACCCAACCAACAACATGATGGCATTAAATCAGCATATTTGTGTTGCTACAGGAAGGGATTATGCAGATATTACGCCATTAAAAGGGGTGTATATTGGCAGTGGTGCACAAGAGCTGAACGTATCGATAAGTGTAAGCAAGGTAAAAGATGACGATAAAGTTTATTGTTGAACAAAGAGCATTCCTGCTTGGATACTTTTAGAGGGCAGACAAAGTATTCTTTGTACAAACTACAGGCTGATCGAAAACGTTTGTATTTCGAGGCGTGAAGCCTTAGGAGGAGCGCAGTTACCGTGGTTGGGTAATGAGCATCCGAGTAAGGCGAACAACGAAGAAATCGAGCGTTTGTCGACAGCTTGAGAGCATTCCTGCTTTGACAAGGGATGCTCTTTTTCCATTAAAATAACAATCGAATGATTGCCATACAACCAACACCAGTTAATACAGTAGTCAGCAAGCTTTTTGTTTTAATTGCAATGATAAAGGCAGGAATTGCAGCAGCTAATACGGTCCAATTCAAATGGAGGCCGTCTTTATTGTCTATTAAGAAACTTTGTACAATTAATCCTGTGAAGATGCAGACAGGTATATAAGAAAGCCATTTTTCCACTGGTGCTGGGATGGAAAAATTACGAACCAGCAAAAAAGGGAAGACTCTCGGTATAATGGTTACAAGTGTACAGCCTAATAAAAGAAGAAGAAATTCATTTGTTATGCTCATTTATCTGTCATCACTCCTATAGAAGCTACAATGATAGTAGACAGGATTACAGCAAGACTGCTGGCAACAAAAGAAGAAAGAACAAGCATGCAAATGACCATCATCAGCATAAGGAATAAGTAATGCTTTAGTTTAGAAGGTGTAATGGTTTGCAACTGCAGAATAAGCAAGGCGATAAACATGCTGGTTAAAGCAAAATCAAATCCTAATATTTGCGGATCAGGAATCCATCCCCCTAAATAAGCACCCACAGTACAGGAAATAATCCAAACGATATATGCGGTCAAATTAAGTCCATTCATCCATCGGTCGCTTATAGGATGTTTTTTTGCCAGCTTGATGATAGCAACCCCAAAGGATTCATCTGTTACCAAGCTTCCTATCCCAAGATTTTTCCATAAAGAATAGGATGTAAACTTTGGAGCTAATACGGAGCTAAGCAATAAATGCCTTAGATTCACGATAAAGGTTGTTAGAATAATAGCGCTAATTGGGCTGGATGCGGCAATCATTGCACATATAATAAATTGTGAAGAACCAGCATATACAAATGTTGACAGTAAAAACACTTGGAAAATGGATAAACCACCTGATAGGCCAACAATGCCCATAGCAATACCAATGCTAATATAGCCTAATAAGGTTGGAATACAGTCTTTAACTCCCTCCAAAAAGGTAGGAGAAGATGTTTCTTGTTCTGGAAAAGCTTTATAAGTATCCACCATTTTACTCCTTTTTTTTGTATGATATATTATTCATATGTATGATATAATGAACATTATATAAAGGGATAGCAAATTAATCAACCATTATTTTAAGGAGATTACGATGCAGTCGATTACAAATATTATTGGAAAAAACTTAGAGGATTTACGTAAAAAAAGAGGGTTTAGTTTAGACAAAGTGGCAGAATTAACAGGTGTAAGCAAAGGAATGCTTGCACAAATTGAAAAAGGAAAGTCAAATCCAACGGTCTCCACTCTTTGGAAAATAGCAATGGGTCTCCAAGTTTCTTTTTCTTATTTTATGGCAGAATCAGCTACAACAATTAAAAAAGTAAGTATTAGCGATTTGGATCCATTTGAAGATGACAGCAGTCATTATCGAATCTTTTCCTTATTCCCTTTCCATCCTGGAAAAAAATTTGAGATCTATACGATACAGCTGGATGGAAATTCGCATCATATTTCTGAAAAACATGCAGGGGAAGAATATATTTTAGTAGGGGAGGGAGAAATCAGTTTAGAGATCGGAGAAAAGAACTATCGGCTAGCAACTGGAGATGGATTACAGTTTACACCAAATCAAACACATATGTATAAAAATGTACAGAATGAAACAGCAACTTTGTTTGTTGTCATCTATTACTCTGAATAAAGCACCTTACTTGGTTGGACATTTATTAACCGATTAAATAAAAAGAACCATTCTCTTTTATAGCGCTGGAATGATTCTTTCGGTGTTTTTTTTCTATTTGTGCTAATCGCTCTTGTTTTGTTTTCGTTCTTTTCGTAACAGGGTGGATGGATCCCCAGCTTCCTCGGCGAATAGTTGTGTCAAACCCATGTTCCCGCATATATTTTTCTCTTTTCTTTTTCGCTTGAGATTTTGCCATGTATTCAACTTCCTTTCGTATTTAAGATTAGTTGCATTAGATGGAGACATTCAGCATTTTGTATTCCTCGTAAAGACAATATGCTGATCTATTTATTTTACAGGATGGAAGGTATGCATTTCTACCATTATTAACAGGAAAGAATGGTAATTATTAAATTATTTAAAAAAAGGCTGCCAAGTATGCAGAGGCTAGGAATAGAGCAGTGGGATAAATTTGAGGAGAGCCTGGAAAAACATTAGGAAATATGAAAATATGAAGTAATAACGAGTTGCAAACTGAAAATGAAAAAGCAGCACTTTATTTTTTGAAGAACGCTGCTTTTTTAGTTTAACTGAGGCGCCAAGCAACAAAAAAGATCTCAAACCGGCTCTTGCGCTTTTCTTTTTGTCTAGCTCCAACGCCTATTGCCTATCGTACTTCACGACTTCTCCCTACGATAAGTCAAAGTTCTTCCAGTCCGTACGGCAATATACAAGACGCTTCTGCTTTTCTTTTTAAGCGGATTGTTGTCTTGTATATTTAGGGTGACGATGCATCATAGTGACTAGGAGTGAGCCGCTAATTAATAATAAAACACTAGTGGATATGAACACTGCAGAGAAGCCAAAGTTTCCGGCAATTAGTCCACCTAGCGCAGGACCGATCACATTTCCCAAGAAACGCAAACTCGTTTCGTATCCGAGTACCTCTCCTTGCATGGCAATCGGAGCCTCCTGGCGGATATAGGCTATTCTAACTGGAATAATGCCTCCTATTGAAATACCAAGGATAAAGCGGATAATGAGAAGCTGCCAGAAATGGTGAACAAAGCCGCCGGGTAAATAAATGATTCCTGCAATGAATAAAAGCAGAACAAGAATTTTTATATAGCCTGTTCGATCGCTGATTTCTCCCCATTTTTTGGCCATTAATAAGTTTCCTAAGCCTGCTGCAGAAAATGCGATGCCAGAGTAAAATGCTATATTATCAGGTCCATGAAGATCACTGACATAAAGAGAGAGGATCGGCTGAATGCTGAAATGAGCGATTTGCACTAATGCTGAAATGAACAGTACCGTAACAAAAATTGGATTTTTCAAAATATAGGATAACACTTCTTTGCTCGAATAATGAGTTTTTGATCCTTTGGCAACAGGCAGAATAAATTCTTTTGTTGCCAAAACTAATAGCACGGAGATAAAGATCGAAATGGAAGTAAATCGGAAGGTAGTGGAGAACCCTACCATATCAGCAAGTACCCCTCCGAGCATTGGACCAATTAAGGAACCTGTAATACTGCCTGTCTGCAAGGTGCCAAGAACCTGTCCAGCAATTTTTTTAGGAGTTTGAGTAGAAATAAATGCTTGTGACATAGGAATAAACCCTGTGAAGAAACCGGTGAAAAAACGAAGAATGAATATCTGCCATACAGATGTTGCGAAACTCATTAAAAAGATAGATGTACCTAAACCTAGTCCTAGTGTAAGCAGGATTTTTTTCCTTCCATATTTGTCACCAATTTTCCCCCAAAATGGTGAAAATAAAAAAGCAGATACAAATGTAATGGAAAAGCATAATCCTGACCAATGCTGTACATAATTTTTGGGGAAGTTTCCAAATGTTTCAATATATAACGATAGAAAAGGCAAAACCATTGTCATACTTCCGCTGATAAAAAAGTTTGCGAACCACATAATAATTAAATTCCGTTTTGAATAACGTTGATCATCCAACTATAAACACTTCTTTCTAAAAACAATTTCGTTTCTCTAAATATTATATTATCGCAAAACTGTATTTTTTTAAAGAACTTTTCTTTCCATTTTTGCTTGCATGTTTTATCAGAAATGAAGTCTATTATGTAAAAAATAACTTCTTGTCCTTTTGGAAAAAACATTTGTTTTCTACAGAAGGAAAAGTTCTTGATTCTTTTCCTAGAAAAAGTAATAATAAGAAAGAGCTAAAGAAAAAGAGTTATAAAGTTACAGCAGATACTAATTGAGTAATAGGAGTTGTAGAAATGAAGGTTGTAAAGTTTGGCGGAAGTTCATTGGCAACAGGGAAACAGTTAGAGAAAGTATTGGATATTGTCCAAAATGACAAGAAGCGGAGAATTGTCGTCGTTTCCGCTCCTGGAAAAAGATACGATGATGACATGAAAGTGACAGATCTATTAATTGCTTGTGGTGAAAAAATGATAGCTGATGAAGACGCAGTGGAAACGATTAATATAATTTTGGAAAGATATGCAAATATTGCAAAAGAATTGGATCTTTCCAATGAAATAATAACAACAATTAAAAAAGACTTATTAGAAGTTCTTCATGCAGATAAATCGGATGTACCTTCGTATATGGAAGCAGTGAAAGCATGTGGGGAAGATAATAATGCCAAGCTTGTTGCCCATTTCTTTAATCAAAGAGGGGTAAAAGCGCAATATATTAATCCAAAAGATGCCGGGCTGATTGTGAGTGATGATCCTGGCAATGCTCAAGTTCTTCCTGAATCCTATGACCGTCTGTATGCTTTAAGAGAATACGATTCTATTATTGTTTTCCCAGGCTTCTTTGGATACAGCGAAAAAGGAAATGTGGTGACCTTTTCAAGAAGTGGATCAGATATTACAGGTGCCATTTTGGCAAATGGAGTTAAAGCTGAACTTTACGAGAACTTTACAGATGTAGATGCAGTATTCTCTGTAAATCCTACCATTGTTTCTAATCCAAAAGGGATAAAAGAATTAACATATCGTGAAATGAGAGAATTATCTTATGCAGGTTTTTCTGTTTTTCATGCAGAAGCTTTAATACCAGCATATCGTGCAGGCATCCCAGTTAATGTAAAGAATACTAATAATCCGACCGTTCCTGGCACAAGAATAGTGGCAACAAGAAATAATACAAATGGGCCGGTTGTCGGGATTGCGAATGATAAAGGATTTTGCTCTATTTATATAAGCAAATATTTAATGAATAGAGAAGTTGGATTCGGACGTAGAATATTATCTATTTTAGAAGATTTTCATATTTCATATGAGCATATGCCTTCCGGAATAGATGATTTAACGATAATATTAAGACAAAGTCAACTTGCTGGGAAAAATGAAGATGAAATTATCCAACGCATTAAAGAAGAGCTTCAAGTAGAACAAATTGTCGTGGAGCATAATTTAGCACTTATTATGGTAGTGGGAGAAGGAATGCGTCATAATGTGGGCACAACTGCAAGAGCTGCTAAGGCATTAGCAGAGACGGGGGTAAACATTGAAATGATCAATCAAGGATCATCAGAAGTGAGCATGATGTTTGGAGTTAAGGAACCAATGGCAAAAAGTGCAGTAAAAGCACTATATAAAGAATTTTTTGAATAATAGCTGTGAAATTAAAAGGAGTTTGTTATGCAGATTAAAGCAATCGTTTTAGATATGGATGGAACAATGCTTAATGAAGAAAGCAAGGTAAGCAGCCAGTTAAGCGATTATCTGACTGCATTAAGAAGCACAGGAATGAAAGTTTTTATCGCTACAGGAAGAACTATTTTGGAAGTGAAGGATACGATGCCGGAAGGGTTGTTTGAAGTAGACGGCATTGTTACTTCAAATGGGATGTCTGCATTTGCAAGGGACAAACAATTGTTTCAGCATTCTTTAGATCCTTCTCTTGTTGAACTATTAATTCGAGAAGCCAAAGAACGAGAATTATATTATGAAATACATCCCGCTGTAGGAGAACGGTATGTGCTGCTTGATGATAAAGAAATGATTTTGGAAGCCATTAAAGGAGATCGCCCGCCTTCTGTTGAAGAAATGGAGTGGCGTTCGAGAAAGGCTGCAGTAGAGCAGCATATCGAGTGGAAGGAAAAGCTCAATTCAAATAATATTACTAAAATTTACTTTTTTCATAAACAGAAAAAAAATATGGATGCTTGGATTGAATATTTAAAAGAAATAAAGCGGGAAACAGGGTTTACGTATGCTTCCTCTACAGAGCACAATGTAGAGACAACCGCTGAGAATATAAACAAAGCCACGGGTGTTCAATATTTTTTAGATCAATATTCCTTGGATTTTAAGGAAGTGCTTGCAGTTGGCGATGGAGAAAATGATTTGCCGCTGCTAAAACGGGTGGGATATGCTGTTGCCATGGAAAATGCTCCAGATACAGTAAAAGCACATGTGGATGAAATAACGGAATACTCCTATAAAGAAGCGGGACTTTGCCGTTATTTATCCAAACAATTTAAAATATAACCTTAAAAACGACTTAGGACCAATAGTTATTAGAGTGTAAAAAATTCAAAGCACATTTACAATCTGCTAAACTATTGGACTGAACATAAAAGGAATAATGCAACCTTTATTCAATCATTAAAATGCCCCATGAAGGGTGGCATTTATCTACGAGGGACTATTCTAATGGAATAGTCCTATTGTATTTTTGTTCACTAAACAATTCCTTCTATTTTTTATAGAGGAAAAATTCCTATATTATGAAATGTTTTGAAAATATTCAAAAAAGTTTTCTTGTATAAAATTCGACATAAAGCTATAATAAATTCAGTATAAAAGCGGAATTAAACCTAGAAAATGAGTGGGAAAAAGACGATATTGTTTTTTTGATTACATATTTTAGAAAATTTCCTATAGTTTGAATATATAGTTTTTTCTATATTAATATAAAAAGATTAGGGGGACTAATTAATGAAAAAGAAAGGGACGTTATTTGCTCTTTTAATGACATTCGTTTTAATTTTAGCAGCTTGTGGGACAAGCAAAGATGAAGGATCAAATGGAAGTGATGGGAAAAAGAAACTTAGAGTAGTAACAGATGCAGCGTATGCTCCATTTGAATACATGGATAAAAATAAGATTGTAGGATTTGATGTAGAAATCTTTGAAGCAGTGGCAAAAGAAGCAAAGTATGATTATGAAATTGTTAATGCAGGATGGGATCCATTATTTGCAGAGCTTCAAAATAAAACAGCAGATGTTGGGTTATCAGCGATTACCATTAATGATGACCGCAAAAAAACATATGATTTCTCTGTTCCATATTTTAAAAGCACCAACAAAATTTTAGCGCCAAAAAATACAGATATTAAAAGCGCGCAAGATTTAAAAGGAAAAAGAGTGGCAGTACAAACAAGCACTACAGGTGCTGAAGCAGTGGATGCCCTTTTAGGAGCTAACAGCAAACAAGTAAAGAAATTTGAAAACAACAACCTTGCTATTCTTCAAATGAAAAGTGGCGGGGCAGATGCAGTAGTTGCAGATAATGCTGTAATTGAGGCTTATGCTAAAAATAATCCAAAAGATAACTTTATCGTTATTGAAGATAAAGAAGGATTTGAATCGGAATATTATGGATTAATGTTCCCGAAAGATAGCAAGCTAGTTGGAGATTTTGATAAAGCATTTAATGCGATATTGGATAATGGAACATACGCAGAAATTTATAAAAAATGGTTTGGGACAGATCCGGACATCGAAAATTTAAAAGCACAGCAATAGATGGCTGCAGCTTAAAAAGGGTACTCAAAAAAGAGGCATAACCCCACAATAACAAGCTAGGAAGGACTTGTTTAAACAAATCCTAGTTTTCGTCGGTGGGATTCCCCTTATGAGTACCTTTTTTTACATAAACGAGAATTTGTCTATACCGATGAAATTTCATTATTTATACATATGCATGATTGACACTAAAAGGTATTATAATTTTGAAATAAGAAGTAAGAAAACTTTTTAAATTTAGTTAAGTGTCTAGCTCCAGCGCCAATTGCCTAACGTACTTCAGGACTTTTCCCTACGATAAGTCAACATCGATTCGCTCCCGCTCATCGTGTTTCCTTTATCACGTATTAACGGGCAGTAAGAAAGTACTTGGAGAAATGGAGGGTGGATGAAAAACTGCCCGTAAAAACCTGATCGGCTTAACTAGCCATCAGGGGGAAGAACATCCCGATGGAAGGTTCGCCTTATCTCAGTCAAAGTCCTTCCAGTCCGTACGGCAATGAGCAAGGCGCTTGTGCTTTTCTTATTGGAGGAGGTAAAATATGGACTTTAATTTTACAATAATAGGGGAATATGCGGGCCTATTTTGGGAAGGTACGCTATTAACCATTGGTTTATCATTAATTTCTATTGCGATTGGGACGATTTTTGGTCTTTTAATTGGCTTAGGAAAAATGACAAAAAATAAACTAGTGGCATTACCATTTCAATGCTATATTGCATTTTTTCGAGGTACTCCTCTTTTCGTACAGATATTGATCATTCATTTTGGTTTAGTACCAATGCTAACTGGTGAAACAAATGGTATATTGGCTGCTATTATTGCATTGTCGTTAAATGCAGCTGCTTATATTGCGGAGATTTTTCGTGCAGGAATTCAGTCCATTGATAAAGGGCAAATGGAGGCAGCAAGATCGCTTGGCATGACACATGTACAAGCAATGAGATACATTATTCTTCCACAATCAGTAAAAAGAATGATTCCTCCCCTCGGGAATGAATTTGTTGTGTTGATAAAGGATTCTTCCCTTGCTTCCGTTATTGCAACACCTGAACTGATGTATTATGGAAGAATTATGATGGGACAGTATAACCGAGTTTGGGAGCCGTATTTAACGGTTGCTCTTATTTACCTTGTATTAACCTTAACATTAAGCTTCTTCTTAAATCGTTTGGAAAGAAGGTTGAAAACAGAATGATTATTGTTGATAAATTAAAAAAATCCTTTGGAACAAATGAAGTATTAAAAGATATCAATGTGAAGATTGATCCTCAAGAAGTAGTGGTGATTATTGGACCATCTGGATCAGGAAAATCTACTTTTTTAAGATGCTTAAATTTATTAGAAACAGTCACATCTGGGCAAATTAGCATTCAAGGAAAATATCTTACCGATAAAGGGACAGATATTAATAAAGTCCGTCGTGAAGTGGGGATGGTTTTTCAACAATTTAATTTGTTCCCGCATAAAACAGTATTACAAAATATTATTATTTCTCCAATGAAAGTAAAAAAGGTAGAAGCAGAAGCAGCAAAAAAGAAGGCTTTGGCATTATTAAAAAAAGTAGGATTAGAAGATAAGGCAAACGTTTATCCCGATTCGCTGTCAGGGGGACAGAAACAGCGTGTTGCAATAGCGAGGGCTTTAGCAATGGAACCAAAAATCATGTTGTTTGATGAACCGACCTCTGCACTTGATCCGGAAATGGTCGGAGAAGTACTGGAAGTCATGAAAGATCTGGCAAAAGAGGGGATGACCATGGTTGTCGTAACACACGAAATGGGATTCGCAAGAGAAGTAGGAGATAGAGTAATATTCATGGATGGAGGATATATAGTAGAAGAAAATATTCCATCCGAATTATTTTCTAATCCTAAAGAGGAACGAACAAAATCCTTTTTAAGCAAAGTATTATAATAAACGGATAAAAAGGCAAAGTGATTATAAGTCGCATTGTCTTTTTTTTGTTAAGAAAAGATAAAATTTTTAGTCTATAAAAAAAAAATTGTTGTTTTTTGTAAGATGTTATTACAAATCAAAAATGTATGGCTATTAATGAAAGCGTAATCAAGTCGATTAGATAAATAAAATTCATCATAGTGAATTTTTTATCGGTTTTTATCATTAAATCTGTTTATGATGATGATAAAAATAACTTAGTATACTATTGCATAAATTGGCGTTACTTTATAATAAATAGTTTAAATTATTTGATAAATCAGAAATTTAAACATTAAATCTACTTAATTACTTTTTAATAGAAACAGCTTCTTCCCATTCAGAAAAACATACATATAATTTATGAATGTAGTAGATAAGTGAATTATTTGTATGTTTTTCCCGCATTTTGAGAATTTTATATGGAATTTATCCCACTCTTAACGGGCAGTAAGACCCCCACTTTAAGATGCCGAGAAACCGAGGAAGCAAGGTGGGGATAACTGCCCGTAAAGGTCCGATAAGTTCAACTAACCATCAGTGGGGGATGAAGAAAACCCCCACTGATGGAAAGGTTCACTTTATTAAAAAGGTACAGGAGGGATAGCATGTTAGATAATTGGCATGAAGAATTAGAAGGAATGCATGAACAAATGGTTGAGTGGAGAAGGCATATGCATCAATATCCTGAACTGTCTTTTCAAGAAGTAGAAACACCTAAAATGATTGCAGATATATTGGAGAGTTATGGAATAGAGGTTAAAAGAAATGTAGGAGGAAGAGGTGTAGTTGGAAAAATATATGGAAGCAAGCCTGGGAAAACTATTGCGCTTCGGGCTGATTTTGATGCATTGCCAATACAAGATGAAAAGAATGTAGCGTATAAATCGAAAATTCCTGGTGTGATGCATGCATGTGGACATGATGGCCATACAGCTACATTATTAGCTGTTGCAAAAGTTTTACAAGATCAAAAAGATCAAATAGCAGGCACTATTGTATTATTGCATCAACACGCTGAGGAGTTGTCTCCAGGTGGAGCAAAGGCAATGATTGAAGATAATTGTTTAGAAGGCGTAGATGTTGTGTTTGGATCACATTTATCTTCTTTAAACGAGTTGGGAAAATATTTTTATACTCCTGGCTATTCGCAGGCAGCTGCAGATGCATTTGAGATTACCGTTAAAGGAAAGGGAGGGCATGGTTCTGCTCCACATGAAACGGTGGATGCCATTGCGGTTGGCACGGCATTAGTTAATCAGCTTCAATATATTGCAAGCAGAAGAGTAGATCCGCTGAACCCAGTTGTTTTGTCAGTTGGCTCCTTTCATGCGGGCAATGCTAAGAATGTAATAGCCGATTCAGCTACTTTAAAAGGCACGGTAAGAACTTTAGATGAATCATTACGTGTGTTTATGGAAGATGAAATTAAATTAATGGCAAAGCAAATCTGCCAAAGCATGCAGGCTGAATGCGAGATTGATTATATTAAAGGATATCCTGCTGTATATAATCATGCAGAGGAAATAAAAGTTTTCGAAGAGGTAGTAACCGATACATTAGCGAAAGAGAAGCTTGTTCCGTCTTCCCCAATTATGGGGGCAGAAGATTTCTCTTACTATTTGTTGGAAAAACCAGGCATGTTTTTTCATACAGGAGCAAAAGTTGCCGGCACAGCTTATCCTCATCACCATCCAATGTTTGATTTTGATGAAAAAGCAATGATTGAAGCAGGAAAAGCATTTTTGAGTATTGTGCATTATTACGCAGCATTAAAAGTAGAGAAAGATGTCGCAGAAACAGTTCGCTAAAGAAACAGTTTAAGCTGAATGCTAACTCTATTGATAACAATTTGAGGATAAAAATTAGATAGGAGTGCTGCTGCAATGATAAATAAAATGTTTGAACAGGTGGAAGCTATGTATGATCAGATGGTGGAATGGAGAAGACATCTTCATGAAAATCCTGAGCTATCCTTTCAAGAATTTAATACAAGTAAAATGATTGGAGATATTTTAGAAGGATACGGAATAGAAGTGAAAAGGAATGTAGGCGGAAATGGAGTGGTTGGAAAAATATACGGAAGCAAGCCTGGAAAAACCATTGCATTAAGAGCTGATTTTGACGCACTTCCAATACAAGATGAAAAAGAGGTGGAATATAAATCAAAAGTACTTGGTGTGATGCATGCATGTGGACATGATGGACATACAGCTACATTGCTTGCCGTTGCAAAAGTGTTGAACGATAACAGAGACAGTCTTGCAGGCAATATTGTGCTTCTCCATCAACACGCAGAAGAGCTTCCTCCGGGAGGGGCGATAGCAATGATTGAAGATGGCTGTTTAGAAGGAGTGGACGTAGTATATGGTGCACATCTAGCATCTCGAAGTCCTCTTGGAGAAATTCTTTATGGAGTTGGACCGACATCTGCTGCAAGCGATAGCTTTGAATTGAAAATTCAAGGAAAAGGGGGACATGGGGCATCGCCGCATCAAACCGTTGATGCGATTGCAATTGGAGCACAAATTGCGAATCAATTAAAGCATATTGTAAGCAGGATGGTAAATCCGCAAAAACCTGCTGTTCTTTCCATCGGTTCTTTCCATGCAGGAAATGCAGGCAATGTGATTGCAGATACAGCTGAATTAACAGGCACGGTTCGAACATTTGACGAAGATGTTCGTGAGTTAATAGAAAAAGAGATGGAGGAACTTGTAAGCGGTGTGTGTACTGCATTTCATGCCACCTATACATTTAAATATTCAAAGGGGTATCCTTCTACTATAAATACGGAAACGGAAACAAATATTCTTGTAGAAACGGTTAAAACAACAATGCCTGAAGCCAAATTAGTAGAAGTTCTAAAACCTGGAATGGGCGGGGAAGATTTTGCTTATTATTTGCAAAATAGACCTGGTTGTTTCTTTTCAGTTGGTGCTAGAAATGAAGAAATTGATGCAGTTTATCCACATCATCATCCTAAATTTACTTTTGATGAAAAAGCAATGCTTTATACTGCCAAGGTGTTTTTAAGTCTTGTCTATCAGTATACACATTCGAATAGGAAAGAAGGGTTAGTAGAATCGGCCATGTGATGGAAAGAGACCTATTTAGGAGGGAGAAGAAATGGGACATAATACGCTGGAAGTAGAAAATCTGCAAACTGCTTTTAAAACAGATAAGGGAGAGGTTATTTCTGTTGAAGAAGTTTCTTTCCGCCTAAAACCAGGCGAAACTATCGGCATTGTTGGTGAATCAGGTTGTGGAAAGAGCGTTACATCTCTATCGATTATGCGCTTGCTAGGCAAACATGGCTATATTAAAAAAGGGTCAGTGCTGTTAAACGGCAAAGATTTAACAAAGATAGCAGAAGCAGAGATGAGGCATATTCGTGGAAATGAAATATCCATGATCTTTCAGGAGCCGATGACTTCTTTGAATCCTGTTTTTACTATTGGAAATCAGATGGTGGAATTAATTCGTCTACATATGGATTATAAAGCAAAAGAAGCAAAAAGCTATGCGATCGAAATGCTGAAGAAAGTCGGGATTCCTAGAGCAGAAGTAATTATTGATGAGTATCCTCATGCCCTTTCAGGAGGCATGAGACAGAGGGTGATGATTGCGATGGCCCTTTCGTGCAAACCCAAATTATTAATTGCAGACGAGCCGACAACTGCACTTGATGTAACGATTCAAGCGCAAATACTAGAATTGATGAAAAGCTTAAAAAAGGAGTCCAATACTTCTATTATGATGATTACACATGATTTAGGAGTTATTGCAGAAATGGCGGATAAAGTGATTGTTATGTATGCAGGTCAAGTAGTAGAAGAAGCTGATGTTTTTACACTGTTTGATGAACCAAAGCATCCATATACAAAAGGGCTGATAGACTCCATTCCCCATTTAGAATATGAAGGGCACCAGCGATTATATTCTATTCCTGGATCTGTGCCGACATTACAGCAAATGCCAAAAGGGTGTCGTTTTCATTCGAGATGTCCGTTTGTAATGGAAAAGTGTGTGACAGAAAAACCTCCGCATTTCAAAATCGATAATAAAGAAGACCATAAAGCAAGGTGCTGGCTTTACGAAGGAAATCTTGATGCTGCCGAATGGAGCAATGGAAGAGAGGTAAATGTATGAGCATAGAAACATTGCCTAAAAAAGACAGAGTAATCGAAAAACAAATCGAACCTCTTGTTGAAATTCAAAACTTAAAAAAATATTATCCTATTAAAAAAGGTATTCTTTCTAAAACAGTTGGACATGTAAAAGCAGTAGACGGATTGAATTTTTCTATCTATCCAGGGGAAACCATCTCATTAGTTGGAGAATCAGGGTGCGGCAAATCAACAACAGGAAGAGCAATAGTGAAGCTGGATCCTCCAACGGATGGAAGGGTTTTATTCGAAGGACAAGATTTGGCGACTATTCAACAAGGAGATCTAAGGAAGATTAGAACTCAAATGCAAATTATTTTCCAGGATCCCTACTCATCCCTTAATCCTCGCAAAAGAATAGGAGACTTGTTAGCGGAGCCATTATTAGCACATAAATTGGCTTCTAAAGAAGAAGTGAATAAAAAAGTAGATAAAATGCTGGAAATAGTTGGTCTGACGAAGTTTCATAAAAGCAGATATCCGCACGAATTTTCAGGCGGGCAAAGACAAAGGGTTGGCATTGCTCGTGCGCTTATGTTAAATCCAAAATTAATTGTATGTGATGAACCAGTGTCCGCATTAGATGTCTCCATACAGGCACAGGTATTAAATCTATTAAAAGATCTGCAAAAAGAATTTAATTTAACGTACTTATTCATCGCGCATGGATTAGGTGCTGTTAAGTACATAAGCGATCGGATTGCCGTCATGTATTTAGGGAAAATTGTCGAGTTGGGAAAAACCGAAGAAATCTTTAAAAACCCAAAGCATCCCTATACACAGGTTCTATTAAGCGCCTATCCAATTCCAAATCCGCATATGCGTAATCGAGAAAGAATCGTAGTGGAGGGAGATGTTCCTAGTCCAGCCAATCCTCCTAAAGGCTGCAGGTTTCATACAAGATGTCCAATTGTCCAGGCAATATGCAAAGAAAGGGAACCGCTGCTTGAAGGAAAGGAACATTCTGCAGCTTGCCATTTTCCACTTTCATAATAGGCAAAATTTAAGGAGGGAGCTATCTTGTTTCAATATATTATCCGAAGAATTCTCATTGCGATACCCGTATTATTCGGGGTTACCATCTTTAATTTTTTTATCATTAATTTAGCGCCGGGAAATCCAGTTGATATGTATTTAAATCCAGATGCAACGGAAGCCGATATACAAGCAAAAAAAGAAGCACTTGGATTAAATGATCCCATTTATATTCAATATATTCGGTGGTTAAACAACATCCTTCATGGAGATTTTGGATTTTCCTATACTACTTATGAGCCAGTGCTTCATTTAGTAATAAGTCGGATTGTGCCAACCTTATTACTGATGGGAACAGCCTTGTTAATTGCTTATATCATTGCGATTCCAGTCGGCATCTTAAGCGCTACAAAACAATATTCATGGATCGACTATTTAACAACAACATTTTCCTTCTTAGGTGTATCTATTCCAAGCTTCTTTTTAGGATTAGGAGGAATTTATGTATTTGCATTAGTATGGAAGGTTCTGCCGACTGGTGGAATGTTTACTTTAGGCAGCGAAGGCAGCTTTGCAGATACGTTAATTCATTTAATTCTTCCAGCTGTAATACTTGGAACGTCGATTGCAGGAAGCACAGTTCGGTATGTAAGGAGCAGCATGCTGGAAGTGCTTGGGCAGGATTATCTTCGAACGGCAAGGGCAAAAGGATTAAAAGAATTTATTGTCACAAATAAACATGCTTTAAAAAATGCACTCATTCCTATTATTACTATTATTGGAATGGAAATCCCTGTATTAATTGGCGGGGCTGTAGTCACAGAACAAATTTTTCAGTGGCCGGGATTAGGGCAGTTGACCATTCAATCCATCAGTTCAAGGGATTACCCTACTTTAATGGCCATTAACTTTTTAGCAGCCTTTGCGGTATTATTTTCGAATTTGTTAACAGATGTTTTATATTCTGTTGTGGATCCACGTATTAAATATAGCTAGGAAGGAGGATGAAAATGAGTATACCGAATATGAAAATGGATACAAATATTTCAATTAATCGTAAAGTGGCAATCTCAGAGAAAGAGCAGCTAGGCTTAGAAGAAAGTTATCTGAAATTAATTACAAGGCGCTTTTTAAAACATAAATTGGCAGTAGTTGGTCTGGTGATATTTACACTGATTGCGTTAATTGCTATTTTTGCACCATTATTGGCACCTCATAGTCCCTACTCTGTTGATGGAGATTTTGCTGCAGCTCCTTCATCTGATCATATTCTTGGCACAGATGAAGTAGGAAGGGATTTATTTAGCCGATTATTGTATGCTGCAAGAGTCTCTCTATCTGTGGGAATCGGAGCAGTTGCAATCTATGTAGCGATAGGCACGATACTTGGAGCCCTTGCAGGCTATTTTGGAAAATGGGTGGATATGGTCATCATGCGTATTACCGATGTATTTATGTCCTTTCCATACTTAATGGTTATTCTTGTACTAGTAAGTATTATGGGTCCAAAGCTTATAAATGTCATTTTCGTTTTAGGCCTGTTAGGATGGCCGTCTATTGCAAGACTGGTAAGAGGAAGTGTTTTATCTATTAAACAAATGGATTATGTGAAGGCCGGAGTTGCATTAGGCTATTCAACTCCTAAAATTGTATTTCAGCATATCCTTCCAAACTGTATTGCTCCTATTCTTGTTAATGCTACATTTGGAATAGCGTCAGCGATTATTATGGAAGCATCCCTTAGCTTTCTTGGAATGGGAGTGCAGCCTCCAACTGCCAGCTGGGGAAATATGCTGACAGAGGCCCAGTCGATAACAGTATTAGCATCACAGCCTTGGCTATGGATTCCACCCGGCATCATGATTCTTTTGTCTGTTCTTTCCATTAACTTTATGGGCGACGGTTTAAGGGACGCAATGGATCCAAAAAGCTTGAAGTAAGCACTACTATGAATAATAGATTATAGATAAAATGGGGGAAATCAGATGAAGGCATTCAGAAAAGTATTCAGTTTACTTGCAATTGCATCCTTACTATTGTTAGCAGCATGTACAGGCGCTAGTACTACCTCAACCAGTGGGGGATCAAAAGATAATACCATGTATATTGGTTTAGTAAATGCACCAGTAAGCTTTAATCCAATTAACTCTTCGGATATCGCAGCAGCTTGGCTGGAAAAATTTATGTTTGATACTTTTTTAGAAATGACAAGTCCTCTGGAATTTAAGCCAAAGCTTGCCGAATCTTTTGAAACGCAAGATAACCAAACATTTACGATAAAAATTAATAAAAATGCGAATTGGTCGGATGGCAAGCCAGTTACAGCCAATGATGTGGCCTTTACGATGAATCTTGTAGCAAATCCTAAAACAGAAACAGCAGTTGGTGCTTATCTTACTGTTTTAGATGGTTTAACGGACAATGGGAAATTCCCAGATGGAGTCACGGAAATACCGTCATTAAAAATAGTGGATGATAAAACGATTCAATTTAAAACGAAAAAACCAGTAGATCCAAATATGGTAAAAGAACAATTAGGCTCTAAATTTATGATTCTGCCGGAGCATGTGTTAAAGGATGTGGCGCCGGAAAATTTACAAAAGGATCCATTTATGCAAAAGCCAACGGTTACAAACGGTCCATTTACATTTGTGAAATATGCGAAAGATCAATATATAGAATACGAAAAAAATAAGAACTATTATTTAGGAGATGTACAGTTAAATAAAATGTTTGTAAAAATCATGCCTGCAGCAAACCTTGTCGCACAGCTGCAAACAGGAGAAATTGATATGAATGCTGGTGCAGGAATTGGTAAAATTGCTGTACAGGATTTTGATACAGTAAAAGGCTTTAAAAATGTGGAAACAAAAACAGAAAAAACATATGGCTACCAAAATATGAGCTTTAATGTGGAAAAAATGAAAGATCCTAAAGTAAGACAAGCAATTGCCTATGCAATTGATCGTCAAAAAATTGTAGACAAGCTATTAAAAGGACAGGGAGAAATTGTTGACGGTCCATATACTTCCATTAGTCCATATTTAGATAAAGAGTTAAAGACATACACGTATGATCCGGAAAAATCAAAGCAGCTTTTAAAAGAAGCAGGCTGGGACTTTAACAAAACCATTGATTTTGTTGTACCGATTGGAAATAAAGTACGTGAGCAATCAGCAGATATTATCGCGGAAAATCTAAAAGCGGTTGGATTAAAAATTAATACTACTACGTATGATTTCCCAACGATTATGTCGAAGGCAAAAGCTGGGGATTATGATCTTATGTTAATCGGATTTTCAAATACTATTGATCCAGATCTTACAACTATTTATGGAACAGGTGGTTCAAGCAACTATACCAAATACAGCAATCCAAAAGTGGATAAGTTATTAACGGAAGGGAAGCAAGAACCGGATATGCAAAAGCGTAAAGAAATTTATAATCAGCTGCAAACAATCTGGAGTGAAGAGATGCCGATCTTTACTTTATATTCTGATTTTGATTTCTCCGCAGTTTCTAAAGATGTAGCAGTTGGTGGACCAAAAGTATTTGGATTCCATAATGAACTATATAAATGGTCATTAACTGGAGCGAAGTAAGTTATTTTTAGAGAATAAAATGATTGGCTGACGAAAAATCCAAGGGAATTTTTTTCCTTGGATTTTTTCATTTCACATTTTTCTTCTTTAATTCCTTTCCTAATATTTCTGGATGCAGCCTTTTTAGGAAAGAAGTTATTTTCTGCAAGAGAAAAAAAGGAGTATGATAAAATTAATGTTTAGTGTTGCTAAATATTTTGCAATTAAAAAATATAAACTGGCAAATCTTCAAGCTGATCAGGAGGAATAGGATGTCCCAAATTTTTGGAAGGCTGCGTACATATCGGACTGCTGTCATTATTGCATTAATACTTATGTTGACAGAACTGGCCGTTGAACTTGTTCAACCACTTATTATGGCAAAAATAATTGATGATGGATTAGCGTATCAAAACACACAAACTGTTTTGATTTGGGGTGGCATGTTGGTAGGAATATCCATGTTGGCATTTGCAGCAGGAATTATTAATACATTTTATGCGGCGCATGTTAGTCAAAACTTTGGCTATAGTCTTCGGAAAGAGCTGTATCATATTATTCAATATTTCACCTATACTACAAGCAATCAATTTTCAAACTCCTCTCTTATTACAAGATTAACTAATGATATTACCCAACTTCAAAATACTATTTTTATGGGCCTGCGCTTTATGCTTCGAGCACCACTCTTAATAATTGGCGGAATCGTTATGTCATTTGTTGTGAATATCAAGCTTGCTTTTATTCTAGCCGTTACCATTCCGCTTCTTATTGTGATGTTTGTTTTTGTTATTAATAAAGGAAGAAAGCTGTTTAAACAAGTTCAGGAAAAATTAGACAGTGTGAATAATGTCATGCTGGAAAACTTAACAGCGGTCCGCCTAATACGGGCATATATTCGAAATCAATTTGAAAAAACACGGTTTTTAACAGTAAGTGATGATTTGCGGAAAAATACCGAATCTGCTTTAAGGCTGATGGAAATTACCGTGCCGCTTGTGTTATTTGTGATGAATCTCTGTATTATTTTTATCCTTTGGCTAGGTTCGCTGCAAATAAACAGTGGAGCAATGCAAGTGGGAGAGGCAGTGGCTATTATCAATTATTCTTTAAGAATTACCTCCTCTTTATCTGTCGTCACCATGCTTATAATGGTTGCTTCTCGTATAAAAGCATCGTCAGGTCGCCTAAATGAAATATTAGAGATTGAGTTAAAGGATGCCGATCTGTCAACAAATGAAGTGAAGCTGCAGGAGATCAAAGGAAAAGTGGAGTTTAAAGGTGTCTTCTTTCGTTATCCAAGTGCAAAAGTGGATGCAATCCATAACGTGACATTTACGGTTCACCAAAAAGAAATGATTGCTGTATTAGGTGTCACTGGTTCTGGAAAAACTTCTCTGTTTCAATTGATTCCCAGACTTTTTGAACCCTCGAATGGAACCATTTATATAGATAATCAAAAAATAGAAGAAATTCCTTTAGAATTTTTGCGGAAACAAATTGGCTATGTTCCACAGCAGTCGTTATTGTTTTCTGGGACGATTAAGGAAAATATTATGTGGGGAAATCCATCTGCCACCTTCGATGAAGTAGTGAAGGCAGCAAAGGATGCGCAGATTCATGACACGATAATGCTGCTTTCTAATCAATATGATGCAAGAATCGGTCAAAAAGGCATTAATTTATCAGGGGGACAAAAACAAAGATTATCGATAGCACGGGCACTTGTCCGAAATCCAAAGATTCTGCTTCTTGACGACAGTACGAGTGCATTGGATTTAAAAACAGAAAAGCAGCTGCTTTAAGCATTATCAGCATATGATTGTACTATTTTTCTTATTACCCAAAAGATATCTACTGCTATGAAATCAAACAAAGTCCTGCTTTTAGAAAATGGAGAAATGCTTGCCTTTGATACACATGAAAAGGTTGCAAAAACTAATAGACTCTACCAAAACATTGTTGCATCACAGCTGGGAGAGGATGGTGGGAACTATGCTCAAGACAATAACCGATCCATTTCAATACCGTAAAATAAACATAAAGCCAAATAAAAAAACAGAGAAAAAAAGGGCAAAGCCTAAAAATGAAGGCAAAACGATTCGCCGTTTATGGTTCTATATTGCACAAAAAAGAATGCTGCTTTTTATCGTGCTTTTTCTAGTTGCTGCAAGCTGTGTACTTGGGCTGCTAGGTCCTTATTTACTTGGAAAAGCAATAGATGTTTACATTGTGAACAAGCAAACGGATCATTTTGTTAGTCTGCTTCTAGCTTTAGCTGTTATTTATTTGTTTTATTCCATCACCTTATTTTTACAAAATTATTGGATGATCGGGATAGCACAAACAACAGTTTATAAACTCCGTTCTGAGCTGTTTCAGCATTTTCATATGCTGCCGATTGCTTATTTTGATAAGCGGCAGCATGGAGAGTTGATGAGCCGGGTAACAAATGATATAGAAAACGTGAGTTCAACATTAAATAGTTCGATCATTCAAATCGTTTCTAGTATGTTGACGTTAATTGGGACCGTAGCCGTTATGCTTTGGATAAGTCCACTTCTAACTCTTTTAACTCTTACGATTATCCCTGCTATGTATATTGGAATGAAGTGGATAACAAAGAGAACAGGTGTATTATTTAAAGAACAACAAAAGCATTTAGGAGCATTAAACGGATTTATTGAAGAATCCATTTCAGGACAGCGGATAATAAAAACTTTTTCTTTAGAAGAGAAAATGATTTTAGACTTAGATGAAAAAAGCAATAATTTAAAAAACATTGGCTATTGGGCGCAAGTGTATTCTGGCTTTATTCCCAAATTAATGAATATGTTAAATAATGTGAGCTATGCATTAATAGTTGGCGTCGGCGGATTGATTATTTTGAGATCTGGAGATATTTCCATCGGGGTTATCGTAATATTTGTAGAATATGCTAGACAATTTACAAGACCATTAAACGATTTATCTAATCAATTCAATACCTTATTATCGGCGATTGCAGGAGCTGAGCGTGTTTTTGAAGTATTAGATGAACCGACTGAATCGAAAGATGAAACTTTTGCTCATGAGATACAGTCTATTAAAGGAGAAGTTTCATTTTCGAATGTATCATTTGCTTATGAAAAAGACAAAAGAATTTTAGAAAATATCCATTTTCAAATTAATCCTGGTGAAACACTTGCCCTTGTTGGACCGACTGGCGCAGGAAAAACAACCGTCATTAACTTGCTTTCAAGATTTTATGAAATAACCAGCGGTTCTATTGAAATAGATGGTCAAAATATTTTAAAAATGAAAAGAGAAAGCCTGCGTTCCCATATGGGGTTTGTCCTGCAAGATACGTATTTATTTGAAGGTACAATCAGAGAAAATATTCGCTATGGTAGGCTGACAGCTACAGATGATGAAGTAGAAGCAGCAGCAAAAATGGCAAATGCCCATAGTTTCATCAGCAAAATGCCTGAAGCTTACGATACGGTCTTATCTTCTGAGGGAAGCGGGATTAGTCAAGGGCAAAAGCAGCTGCTTTCAATTGCTAGGGCTATAATAGCAGATCCGACAATTTTAATTATGGATGAAGCAACAAGCAGCATTGATACCGTTACAGAAGTGAACATTCAGGAAGCACTAAAGCGTTTAATGAAGGGAAAAACATGCTTAGTTATTGCCCATCGTTTAAATACAATTAGACATGCAGATAAAATAGCTGTATTAGATAAAGGAAGAATAATAGAAATAGGCTCGCACACACATCTTCTAAATCAAAAAGGCTTTTATTATGAATTATATCAAAATCAATTGGTAAACAACGGACAAAAAACGCCTTCCTTGTTTTGAAAAGCTATCGACTAAACATGAAGTAGCGATGATCCCTACCTCATGTTTAGTCCATTATTTTAATAGGAGGTTAGGTAAAAAAAACATAATTTGACTGACCGGTCATATTTGTTTAAAATGTAGATATGTTCATTATTTCTACTCTAGAGGTGAAGGATAAGATGAAAACAATTGATCAAATAATCGAGTTCTTGAAAAATATGGGTGTAAACGCTGAAAAGGTGTGCAGAAAACCAAAGGAGACGTATTAATAAAATGAATATAAAGCAAATCCAATCATATGCATCCGAAAATAACTTTAATTTGGATGATCTATCCAATGAGTTAATAGAATGGAAAAATAATTTAATTATTTATCGATTTGCTTTAGAAGAAGTAAATACAAAATTAAAAATCTTAAATGAAGAATTTCAATTTATACACGATCACAATCCGATTGAACATATAAAGTCTAGAATTAAAGACCCAAAAGGCATTATGCTAAAGCTGCACCGAAAAGAATTGGATATCTCTGTTGATAATGCCAAAAAACATATTCATGATATTGCTGGAGTACGAATTACTTGTTCCTTTCTTTCGGATATTTATGATATTTACGAAATGCTAAAAAGACAAAATGATATAAAAATAGTGAATGTGAAAGATTATATTAAAAATCCAAAGCCAAATGGCTATAAAAGCTTGCATTTAATTATAAAGATTCCAGTTTATTTAAGTAATGGTGTGGAAGAAGTTTCGGTAGAAATACAAATTCGAACGATTGCAATGGATTTTTGGGCCAGCTTAGAGCACAAAATCTATTATAAATTTGATAAAGGAATCCCAGAACACTTGCTGATTGAATTAAAAGAAGCAGCGGACTCAGCACATGAACTGGATAATAAAATGAAAAAAATAAAAGACAGAGTGGATATTGTCCAATCAGTCGACAAGGAAGAACCATTAATTTAATTGAAGGAAATGCCAGTAGAAAAAAGAATTGCTTTTCTATGGGCATTTTCTTTTTTTATGGCTCTTTTCGTATAGATTGTTGTTGTTTAGCCCTCACCCTCAGCCTGAATACACTTCGCTTTCCGCGGGGCGAGCCTTAAGCCGCTTCGTCGTTTCACTCCTGCTTTCTTCTCGCCTGTCTCAAGACGGTCTGCGACTTCCATGAGCTTTCTCACTCGGAAAATCTGTAATGTATCGATATATACTCAGAGGATTTATCCCACTCTTAACGGGCAGTAAAACCCCCACTGATGGAAGTTTACTTTATGGCTTCGCCTATGCTATTCTTACGCTTTCGATTAAATTTAGTAGATTGCATATCAATTTTTTGGATAATAATTTATAATAAGTAGATATATTTTTATGCTTAAATGAAACTGAATTATTATCCTAGTTAGCATAAAACATAAAGGAGATCGAAATGAAAGATCAACAATTTTGGATGAAATTACCCCCTTTTATACAAGAAAATTGGGAAAAGGCAAAGTTTGAAAGAGCCACATCAATACAGGAAAAAACAATTCCACTTTTATTAGAAGGGAAGGACTTGATTGCAGAGTCCCCAACAGGAACAGGAAAAACATTAGCCTACGTTCTGCCCCTTTTAAATAAAATAAATTCTGACGAGAAAGGGATGCAGGCAATCATATTAGCTTCTTCCCAAGAACTTGTTATGCAAATTCTGGCTGAAATACAAAAGTGGGGAGAAGGCAGCGGCATTAGAGCAGCTTCATTTATAGGTGGAGCCAATGTTAAAAGGCAATTAGAAAAATTAAAAAAGCACCCTCATATTGCTATCTGTACACCTGGAAGAGCTTTAGAGTTAATTAAGCAGAAAAAACTGAAAATGCATGAAGTAAAAATGGTTGTGCTCGACGAGGCTGATCAGCTGTTAGTGGCGGAGCATATAGAATCCGTAAAACAAATTGTAAAAGCTACGCTTCTAGATCGGCAAGTAGTTCTGTTTTCTGCTACATTAACGGAGAATACGGAAAATCTGGCAAAAGAGCTGGTAAAGGATCCAGAAGTTATCCGTGTGAAAAAAGATGAAACTATAGAAGCGGCCGCGGTAGACCATGTTTATTTTCAAGAAGAATATAGAGATAAACTGAAAGTAATAGAACGTATTGCACGATTAACGGACAGCAAAGTGCTTGTATTTGTAAAAGATATAGGAAACTTAACGATATTGCATGAAAAACTTACCTACAAAAAACTCCAAACAAGCATGCTGCATAGTGATTTGAATAAGATGGAGCGCCAAAAAGCCATCAATAGCTTCCGAAAAGGCAAAACAAATATGTTGCTGGCAACAGATGTTGCAGCAAGAGGTTTGGATATTCAAAAAATTACGCATGTCGTGCATTATGATTTAGCAAGTGATACAACACAATATATTCATCGTTCAGGGCGTACTGGAAGATTTGGTGCAAAAGGGACTGTTATAAATATTGTGACTGAAAGAGAAGAAAGAGAGCTAAAACAATTTTTAAAGGAATTGTCGATTCATCTGTCACGAAAAGAGTTTTATGAAGGCAAGATAGTAGACTTTAAGCCCATGAAAAAGGCTTCAAGAAGAAAATAATAAAGTGAACCTTTCCATCAGTGGGGATCTTGCTGCCCGTTAAGAGTGGGATAAAGCGAAAGAGGGAGATGGGTTTCATCTCTCTTTTTCTTCTTTCTTTTTTCTTCAGTTAAACATGGTTATTATTGTTGCTTCTATTCTAGGACTATATGGTGTATTGCTTGTCTTAGTTTTTATGGTGGCGTGACCCATTTAAGTTCTTTACGTTCATTTGGTGTCCCTTATTTAGCGCAGTTGCACCTATTATTGTAGAAGATCAGAAGGATGTTTTTGTTCGTTTGCCATTATGGTCCTTAAAAACGGATACGTAAAAAGAAGCTGTTTGGAAATGAATTTTGATTTAATAATTGGTTAAAATGTGATAATTTCAAATATTTAGTTGAATTAATACTACTGTATGATAGAATATTAGTAACTTAATTAAATCATCACTAGGGGATCCCTTGATAAGGGCTGAGAATAAAGTAGCTACTTTTAAACCCTCAAAACCTGAACAGGTTCGTACCTGCGTAGGAAAGTGGATAATTGTATGGCGCTTATTATGTTCTATTAAGGCTCTTTTTCGTGCCGTTTTTAAACCACTTTCCTTTTGCAGGAGAGTGGTTTTTTGCGTTCTCGTATTAAAAAAACAGCCACTGAAAAAAGGAAGGGGAAATTCGAATGAAGCTAATGGCAGTTACAGATGACCAGCATTCTATTGATGAACTTTCAAATAAAATACTGAAAATTCACAACTTCCTCGACTATATTCAGATTAGGGAAAAGAAAAAATCAGCACAGGAAGTATATACACTTTGTATGAAGTTATTAGAAGAAGGTGTGGATAAAAAAAAGATAGTAATCAATGATCGTGTAGATGTTGCTTTGTTACTAAATATACCTACTATTCATCTTCCTGGTGCTGGGCTGCCTATTACGGAAGTGAAAAAGAAATTTCCGGAAAAGAAAATAGGAATACCGGTTCATAGCATGGCAGAAGCAAAAAGTGCAAATAGTGATGGAGCAGATTATGTGTTATACGGACATTGCTTTCAAACAAATAGTAAAAAGGGGAAGCCGCCGGTAGCTATTGAATCGATTACACAAATAAAAAAAGAAGTATCTATTCCATTGTTTGTGATTGGAGGCATTACGGAAGAGCGAGTAGGGGGATTACATCAATATGGCGTTGATGGAATTGCAGTTATGTCGGCTATTTTTTCCGCACCCAATCCTTTGGAAGCTGTGAAGAAACTTCATGAGAGGTGTATGAATATTGAATCGCAAATTTGAAGTAGTTGTAATAGGCGGCGGTATTATCGGATGCTCCATTGCTTATTATTTAGCAAAAGAAAAAATAGATGTTGCTGTCTTGGACAGTCAGAAAGTAGGGGGGAAATCTACTAGTGCGGCAGCTGGCATGCTTGGAGCCCATTCTGAATACAAGGAATTCGAACATTTATATCCTTTTGTGAGAAGCAGCCAGCTGCTGTATAAAGAGCTTGTACATGAGATAAAAGACAAGAGCGGGATAGACATAGAGCTCAAAGAAGGCGGAATCTTAAAATTAGTCTATTCAGAAGAAGAAAAGCGAGCGCTTCAACCGATTTTAGCTCATTCAACAGTTGAGTGGATGACCGCTTCTGATGTAATAGAAAAAGTGCCAGTAAATGCTTCGATTATAGGAGCGGCTTATTTAAAAGAGGATGTTCATGTGACGCCCACTTCTGCGTGTAATGGATTAAGCAAAACGGCTCAATTGAATGGGGCATCTATTTTTGAATATACAGAAGTCGCAGAAATAAAAAAGCAAGATGGCCACTATGTGATTCATACAGCAAAAGGAGAATTCGAAGCTTGTTATGTTGTTGTGGCTAGTGGTGTTTGGAGCAATCGTTTTTTTCAACAGCTTGGGCTAACCAATCAAATTATTCCAGTAAAAGGGGAATGTTTAGCTGTAATAAATGAAGGCAAGCCGTTGGACCATACGCTTTTTTATAATCAAAATTATATCGTACAGAGAAATAATAATAAGCTTGTTATTGGCGCCACACAAAAATGGAATGATTGGGATGAAAGGCCAACAATTGGCGGGATAGAAGAGATTATACAAAAAGCAAAAGAAATGATGCCAAGCATAACAGAAATGAAAATAGATTCCTATTGGGCAGGATTCAGACCAATGACTTTTGATGGATATCCTTTCATTGGCGCTCATCCACACGGCGATAATCTTTTTTTTGCAGCCGGTCATCAACGAAATGGAATTTTAATGGCCCCTGCCACAGGAAAGATGATAAAAGATATGATTGTCGGCAATCAAGTGGATAAGACGTGGGTGCAAGCTTTTCAAGTAGATAGAAGAAATAAAATCTCTCTATAAGGAGGTGGAAAAGTGGCAATCAAGTTAAATGGAAAAACAGTCGATCTGCCAGACGGAGTGGAAACACTCGCTGATTTACTCGCTTTATATGAATTGCAAAATAGAATTGTAGTAGTAGAGTTAAACAAAGAAATTATGATGAAAGACGAATATGCTTCATCCCAACTTTCCGAGGGCGATTCAGTTGAATTAATACATTTTGTAGGAGGCGGATAATTATGTTGAAAATTGCAGACAAAGCATTCAAATCAAGATTATTATTAGGAACAGGCAAATATCCATCATTTGAAATTCAGAAGAAGGCAGTTGATGTTTCAGGTGCTGAGATATTAACATTTGCCGTGCGGAGAATGAATATATTTGAAGAATCACAGCCTAACTTTTTAGAGCAGTTGGATCTATCCCGTTATACGTTGCTGCCCAATACTGCAGGTGCAAAAACTGCTGAAGAAGCAGTACGAATTGCTAAATTGGCAAAAGCTTCTGGTTTATGCGATATGATTAAAGTAGAAGTAATTGGCTGTGATAAATCCTTGCTTCCAGATCCAGTTGAAACATTAAAAGCATCAGAAATGCTGTTAGAAGAAGGGTTTATTGTGCTCCCATATACATCGGATGATGTGGTGCTGGCTAAACGATTAGAAGATCTAGGAGTACATGCTATAATGCCGGGGGCATCGCCCATTGGGTCTGGAAGAGGGATTATGAATCCTTTAAATTTACAATTTATTATTGATCAATCAGCTGTTCCAGTAATTGTCGACGCTGGAATTGGCTCCCCGAAAGATGCAGCCTATGCAATGGAGCTGGGAGCAGATGGAGTATTGTTGAATACCGCGGTGTCAGCTGCAAAGGATCCAATCAAAATGGCGCATGCGATGAAACTGGCAATCGAAGCCGGACAGCTTGGTTTTGAAGCAGGAAGAATAGAGGAGAAAAATTATGGGGTGGCAAGCAGCCCAACAATAGGAATGGTGACATCTTGAATAATCGCTATTTGAAGCAAAAACTTTTCTTTGGAGAAAAGGGACAACGCAAAATAGAAAACAGCCATGCCATTATCGTTGGAGCAGGAGCACTAGGGTCTTCGACTGCAGAGATGCTAGTTAGAGCAGGTATAGGCATTCTTACGATTATCGATAGAGATTATGTGGAATGGAGCAATCTGCAAAGGCAGCAATTGTATACAGAAGAAGATGCGGAAAAGAAGCTGCCGAAAGCAGTGGCCGCAAAGAAAAGGCTATCAGAAATAAACAGTGAGGTAACAGTCCATAGCGTTGTTGCTGATATGAATGCTTTCAATATCGAAGAATTAATCAAAGAAGCATCGATTATAATTGATGCTACAGATAATTTTGAGACAAGGTTAATCATTAATGATGCAGCAGTAAAGCATGCTATTCCATTTATATTTGGTGCATGTGTTGCAAGCTATGGTTTAACCTATTCCGTTCAGCCCCATGAAACACCTTGCTTGCACTGTTTAATGGATCATCTGCCGGCACAGAATATAACATGTGATACAGTTGGAGTAATCAGCCCAATTGTTCAATTAGTAGCTGCTTTTCAAGTAACACAGGCAATGCAGCTGCTTACAGGATATAAAGTAGATTCTGTTTTATATTCCTATGATATTTGGAAAATGGAAAAGTCCGAAATTAATGTCGCAAAATTGAAAAACGCAAACTGCCCTACTTGCGGAAATCATGCTGTTTACCCTTATTTGTCCATGGAAGGACGGACAAAAACAGATGTGCTGTGCGGCAGAGATGCCATTCATATTCGCCCTGGAGCTCCCCGTTCACTTGATTTACAGCATTTATCAGACGTATGGAAGGAATCCGTTCAAAATATGATCGTGAATCCCTATTTGCTTGCGTGCCAATATGAAGATCATCGAGTTGTACTTTTTCAAGACGGAAGGGCCATTATCCACGGGACCGATCAGCCTACAAGGGCTAGGATTATTTATAATAAATTGATAGGGTAAAGGGGGGACAGGCTGTTGAGAAACGTTCGCTCTGTTCTTCACAAGTATTCACTCTGAAAAGACCTTTAATAGGTCTTTTTTTTATGGAGAAAAAACAGCCTTTAAGGGAAGTAGAGAGCGCTAAGACTATAGTCGTAGAGGAAAATCAAGCTGGAGCAGGTTATGAAAAAGATGCAATCAAGTTAACATAGTAGATAAGAAAGGAGCGAAAAACAAAATGAAAAAATTTGGATTATTTATGGTAGGTGCTGTTGCAGCAATCATCTTGTTGTCACAGATTGGACCAATAATTGGATTAGTAGTAAGTGGAGCGATTCTATACCTTGTTTTTAAACAGTTTGTAAAAAGCAGTACAACTTGGGAAAAGGTGCTGTGGGGAATTGCAGGGATTGTTATGTTGGGCATTACAGCAAGCCATTTACCAGCGATCTTAGGCTTGGCAGCAGCTTATATTTTATATGTTGTCTTTAAAAAATGGAATAACCCTACATTGAAAAGCAAAAAGTCTAGTGACCCATTTCAGAATTTTGAAAAACAATGGTCAGAATTAAATAAAAATTAATCGAAAGAGGGAGAAGATTATGAGCAGTTTATTAAAAAGAATAAAGAATACCGTTTTAGCAGATATTAATGAGGTTTTAGATAAAAAAGAAAATAAAAATCCTATCGCTTTACTTAATCAATATTTAAGAGATTGCGAAAAAGAAACAGAAAAAGTAAAGAATCTAGTGGAACGCCAATATAAGTTAAAAGAAGAATTTGTGAAAGAGCTTCAGCAAGCAGATGAGCTGGCGGCTAAAAGGAAGCACCAAGCATCTGTTGCGGAAGAAGCAGGAGAAGCAGAATTATTGCAATTTGCATTATTGGAGAAAAACCATTACGAAGAACGCAGTGTACGTTTAAAAGAGTCAATAAAAATTACCGAAAAACAACTGACTGAATTAGAGACAAAGTACATGGAAATGATCCATAAATTAAAGGATATGAATATCCGCCGCTTAGAAATGATGGGAAAAGAAAATATTACGCATGCTCATTTTACAATGAATAAGGTAATAGATGAAAAAGGAATAAAGAAACATGGAAAATCCGATTTTCAAGAGATTGAAAAATATATTGATTCCTTGGAACAAAAAATCAATACCTCTTATTACGAACAAACAATTGATGCAAAAATTGCTATTTTAGAAAAAGGAATGCAGAAAGAGAAACAGGACTCAATTTCTTCATGAAAAAATGGTATTCTTAAAAGGCGTAAGTTTCTTGCGCCTTTTAGAATAGAAAAATATAATTCTAATGGAAACAAAAGATAATTGTTTTCAAATGCATGGAAGAACTAGAAGATTTCTAATTTTTCCATGCATTTGAAAACCTGGGAAGGGAGGAAATCCTTTGTTTCATCGATTAAAGGAAGATTACGCTAATTGGGTTATTGTCATCGGAGGATTTATACTGCTATTAGAAGTATTTGTATTTAATCCAGGATTAATTTTCTCCTTTTTAGTTTCAATTGGCATGATGTATTTTGCAAGACAAAGTATGAAAGGCAGAATAGGAAAGCTGGTTTTTGGGGTTGGATTCCTTATTATGCTAGTAAGTGTTTTACACATGGTGACCGTTAAATTTTTCCTATTAAGCATTGTTCTTTACTATTTCATACAACTGGTGCAAAAGAAAAAAGAAGTAGAAGTCATAAAACCGATTATCCAAGATAAAAAGGAAGTAGGTCGTAAAGAAGAGCTGTTTATAAAGAAACCAATGTTTCGAAACACTATCTTCAAACGAAATGATACTCCTGATCATGTGTATGAATGGAATGATGTTAATATTCAAGTAGGTGTAGCAGATACGGTTATTGATTTAAGCTATACCGTTTTGCCTAAGGGAGAAACCGTTATTTTTATTCGTAATATTATTGGTAATGTGAAAGTATTTGTTCCTTATGATATGGAGGTTAGCATTAATCATGCTGTACTGTTTGGTTCCTATGATTTATTCGGTGAACAGGAAACCAGTGTTTTGAATCAAAATATACAGATGCGGAACAAAGCATTTGATCTGGCTGAAACTCGTGTGAAAATTTTCACCAGCTGTATTGTAGGCAGTTTAGAGGTGAAAAGAATATGAGTATCATGCAAAGACAGATACTTTGGGGTGTTTGTGCAGCCATTGTTTTTTTTCTTTTTTTCTCGATAAGTTATCTTGTTGCGTTTCCTCCAAATGATTGGTTGGATATATGGGAAAAAGAGCTGATGGGCATCCCGTTTCTTTTATTTTTAACAAGTGTGGCTATCACAATAGGAACTTTTTTTGGGGTGTTATCTGGATACGGATGGCGAAAACAAATTTCCTTTTTAGAGGCGTTGGTGGAAAGCGAGAACCAAAAGGAAGGGAAGGTTCTATTTAATCAGCCCTACTATGTGGAAATAAATACAGTAGCCAAAAAAGTGGGAAGCTTGCAAAATCAACTGGTAGAGCAGACAAAATTGTCACAGAAGCTTGTGATTGAAAAAGCCGAGGATCAAGAGATAAGAGTACAGACCATAATTGCTAATGAGAGAAATCGATTAGCAAGAGAGCTGCATGATTCTGTCAGTCAGCAATTATTCGCTGCTTCCATGCTATTATCGGCAATAAATGAAAGAAGACCATTATCGGATGACCGAGAGACGAAGCAATTAAAATTAGTTGAAGAGACCATTCATCAATCCCAATTGGAAATGAGGGCCCTCTTATTGCATTTAAGACCTGCTGCGCTAAAAGGAAAAACGCTTAAAGAAGGCGTTATTGAGCTATTAACAGAATTGCTGCAAAAAGTTACAATGGAAATATCATGGAAATTAGAAGATATGATACTAGATAAAGGAATAGAAGATCATCTGTTTCGGATTTTACAAGAATCTGTTTCCAATACGCTGCGCCATGCAAAGGCAAATACGTTGGAAGTACAGCTGATGCAACGAGAAGGATTTATTATTCTAAGAGTGTTGGATGATGGGATCGGATTTGATGTGGAGTCAAGCAGAGCAGGATCATACGGCTTGCAAAATATGCAGGAACGAGCAGCAGAAATAGGCGGAAAAATAAAAATCATTAGCTTAAAGCAAAAAGGAACCCGCTTAGAAGTGAAATTGCCTTTGCTGCAAGTAAGGGGGGGATATAATTGATAAGAGTATTGTTTGTAGATGATCATGAAATGGTAAGAATAGGGGTCTCCTCCTATCTTTCCGCACAACCGGATATCGATGTGATAGCAGAAGCTGATAATGGAAAAACAGGTGTAGCTCTAGCGCTTGAGCTTCGGCCAGACATTGTTTTAATGGATTTGGTGATGAAGGAAATGGATGGAATTGAAGCTACAAAAGAAATAATAGGGAAATGGCCAGAAGCAAAAATAATTATTGTAACAAGCTTTTTAGATGATGAAAAAGTATATCCAGCGCTTGAAGCTGGGGCTACAAGCTATATGCTGAAAACATCAAAAGCAAGTGAAATTGCAAATGCTGTTCGCGAAACGTTTCATGGACGAATTGTGCTGGAACCCGAAGTAACAGATAAAATGATGATAAAAATGCGAGGTAAAACCAAGCAGCCCTTACACGAAGAGTTGACAGCAAGGGAGATGGAGATTTTATTATTAATGGCAGAGGGAAAAAGCAATCAGGAAATAGCAGACAAATTATTTATTGCCATTAAAACAGTAAAAACGCATGTAAGCAATATTTTAAGCAAGCTTCAAGTTCAAGATAGAACACAAGCAGTTATTTATGCTTTTAAGCATTCGCTTGTTGAATAAGCGATCATGCCTGTTGATAACGCTCGTCTTCTTGGGATGCTCCATTCCCAGTTAAGGTTAAAACACCTTCTCGAAATCAAACGTTTACGCTCAGCCTGAAAGATTGCAATATCAAAAAGCATCACAACACTGGCAATAAGTTCGTATACATACAAAGCCTCCTGATTAAGGGGGCTTTTTTATCGTCTAGGAAATTATAAACGAGATAGAGTTGTGGATAACTTAGCAGTTTGGTCCACGTCCAGTTCCAGCGCCTATCGCCTATCAAACTTCAGGTCATCTCCCTACGATAAGTCAACATCTACGCTTGCGCTCATCGTGTTTCCTTTATCCACTGTTAACGGACAGTAATTGTACTCTCTCGTTAGAATTAGCATCTAACGAAGACGGACGCCAAGACTTAGTAAAAGCAAACTGTCCGTAAACAGCCGATCGACTCAACTAACCCTTAGGGGAAAATGCATCCCCTAAGGGAAGTTTCTTCTTATCTCAGTCGAAGCCTTTCCGAAGTATAAGGATGTACAAGTGCCGATGTTGCCACAGGACGTGGCGTAGTTAATCGGCCAGTTTGTACGGCGATGATCAAGGCGCTTGCGCTTTTGTTCTTTTTTTTCTTAATCAAACGTTTGATTAAGAAAATTCTCTCCATGTCTCTCGGAAAATATAAAAATATTTTGGGAACTTGTCTCATATAAATGGTAAAAAGTGAATGAACAACTGTTTCTTTTTACTAAACGATACGTGATAAGGGACAGATTAAAGGAGAGCCGATGAGATCATTTTATAAAGGAACTTTTTTACTGATAATAACGGCGTTTTTTGGCGAGTGCATTGAATTTTTAATTAATATGGTAATGGCAAGAGAACTAGGTGAAAAAGGATTGGGATTATTTATGACCGTTTTGCCGACTATTTTTTTGATTGTATTATTGGCAAGCTTTGAACTACCAATATCTATTTCCAAATTTATAGCGGAAAAGGATGCAAAATATCATCAAAGCATGCTGCATCAAGTAATTAAATGGACCATTATTTTTACGATTGTTTTAACGGGGATTGCAGCGGTTGTTATTCCGTTAGTTCCAATCTTTCAGTCGTATCATCCTATCTTAAAGTGGCTCGTATTATTCATCCTACCCATTATTTCCTTTACAAGCATTGCAAGAGGGTTTTTTATGGGAAAACAGCAAATGGGAAAGATTGCTGTTTCCAATTTTTTGCGAAAAATAGTGCAGCTGGGAATGCTCGTATTTTTGTTTCAATGGTTTTCTTTTGATCTAGATACTTCTGTACTAATCGCTTTTTGTACAATCGTAGGCAGTGATATTGTGGTGTTTCTTTATTTAATGCATATGTTTTATATTCAATATCAACGAATTAAGAAGGGGAACAACGAAGCATTAAGCAGCAGACTTATTTGGAAGGACTTGCTTTCCGTTTCTGTGCCAACAACAGGCTTGAGAATATTTCATGCATTGACACACGCAATCCAGCCTTTTTTAATAAAAGGAGCGCTTGTTGCATCAGGAATATCCGCTGCCAATGCAACCGAACAGTTTGGCATGCTGGCAGGGATTGCATTAACAATAGGTTTTTTTCCTTCTTTTATTGCCCATTCTTTTATGACTATGCTTATTCCAACCGTTTCAAAAGCGTATGCAAATGGAGATTATCATAAACTGCAAAAGCTGCTGCAGCAAGTGATGGTGATAACAGTTATTTATGGGGTGGCAGCGGTAGGCATTTTTTATTTTTACGCTGAGCAGTTAACTTTTACTTTCTTTCATTCTTCCAAAGCAGCTGTTACGGTGCAGCTATTATGGCCATATTTTTTACTGAATTATTTTATTATACCGATGCAGGCTTATTTAATAGGTTTTGGGTTATTAAAAGATGCTGTTATTCATACTATTTGGTCTACTGTCATTTCCTATACAGCTATCTATTATCTCGGATCTTTAAGCCAGCTGCAAATGGGCGGAATAGCCATTGGCATGAATTTGGGGGCAATGATTCTAGCATTATTGCATTATATGACAATCTGCAAAAAAATTGGTTTTTCTGTATGGCTGACACCTGTTAATCGGATACAATGATTTTCTCGTTGATATTTATCCCACTCTTAAAGGGCAAGTAAGACCCCCACCTCAAGATGCTGAGAAATCGAGGAAGCTAGGTGTTGAAACTCGCCCGTAAAGGTCCGAGTAAGAGGTACACAAACTAAGGTCGCCACTTCCTTATGTCTTCGTTTGTGTGATTCACATCCTGTGGACCTTTCCATCAGTGGGGGATGAAGAAAACCCCCACTGATGGAAAGGTCCACTTTATAAAAAATTTTGAAAAAAGTGTAGGGGTTCTTGTTGGAGTATTCGTTTATTATATAAAGACTTGTAATCAAGGAGAAGGAGGAGAAGGATGGAGCCCCTAATGAAGAAAGCATCGATAAAGGAAGCGATGTATGAGGATGCCGTTAAAGAATATGGAAATTTGATTTTTAATTATATATTCTCCTTAGTAAAGCATAAAGAATTAACGGAGGATCTTTATCAGGAGGTTTTAATTTCTGCTTACATTGCCTTTCCTTCTTTTGAAGAATATGAAAAAGTAAAAAGCTGGTTATATAAAATTGCAATTAATAAATGCAGAGATTATTGGAGAAAAGAAAAAAAGGCAAAGAGATTTTGGGAAGAATCAGTATATATGTATATTCGCGATACTTCTGTTTCAATGCCCCCGGAAGAAACCATTTTGGACCAATGCTCAAAAAAAGAAATGCTGGATACACTAGATGAATTGCCAAAAATGTATTCTGAGCCGCTTATGCTTTTTTATTATCATCATCAAACATTGATAGAAATAAGCAATAAAACACAAGTTCCTTTATCCACAATCAAAACAAGGATGAAGAGAGCGAAGGATAAATTAAAGCCGAAGATGGAAAATAAATTTGTTTATCTAACCTAAAGCAATGATCTATTTAATTGCCGCTACTAGACCCTACCTGTTTGTTTTTTTGAAAGGTAGAGTCTATAGGACAATTTTTACTGTGTTCATCAAGCCTGAAGTTTGTAAAAATGACAAATTGTTTATACCCTGTCACTATTCTTCCTTCTTTTTATTATAATAAGAAACGGAATACATAGCCCCTTCACTTACCATATTATTATCTCCGATATCTGCAGGATCAGGATTGCCTGCTTTTTTTAACAAATCATGATTTGATGATGAAGATAATATGTTTTTTATCCCGTACATTAATTCTTTCCCTTTTTTGGAGAATAGAAATAAACTGCTTATCCCAGCTCCTACTAAAGCAAATGTGCGAACTGAATTTTTCCTCATTTGCATAACATTCCCTCCCTATATAGTGAATAGATGTTCTTTTATATGTACCCCAAAATAAATGAAGAGAAACTAGGCAAAACGAATGAGATATTCTATTGTTTTTATCTATACAAGAAAGGGAATACTATGCTAGAAAGAAAATGTTTTGAGGTGAAATAGGTGCAAAAATACTATATCAACGATTGGGAATGGTATTTATTAAAAGATAAAAGTGACATAGATTTAGTACACTCCACTTATTCTAAACAGATTAGAAACTGGCATCGAACCATAGAAGGCAAGAGAAAAAACTATCTGCAAATGAATACAGAGGTTGAAGGCAGGGAAACGTTAAGCGGCTCCCTTATATATCACCGAGATATAGATAGTAGAGAGGATAGTGAACTTTTTCATTTTTTTTTAACAAATGAATGTTTAATAACTTTGGACTATCATGATGATAGTCTTCATTTAAATAGGCATATGAATATTCATCGTGAGATAAAGAGGGCTGTTACACCGATTGAAGGATTTATGATTATTTTAGGTTCGATTATGACAGAAATTTTATATCGTATTGACGGTTATGAAGAAAGACTTGATGAATTAATATGGAATATTAAAGAGAATAATAGCATTAAAACATTGGAAAAAGTATATCAATCCCGCCATGAAATTTTAATATGGAAAAATGTTATGATGCCATTTTTAGAGCTTAAGATTGCCCTTGTAGAGGCATTCAGCGAAGATGTATTAAATGGAAAAGAGTTTAAAAGAATTGGAAAAAGAATTAAAAGAGGCTTAACCTTAGTGGATGAATACGAAAAAGAATTGAATAATTTAGTTCATTTTGAGGAAGTAGTATCCCAGCATCGAGGCAATGAGATAATGAAAACACTGACAGTACTAACAACATTATGTACACCAATTATGGCATGGGGCGCATTATGGGGGATGAATTTTAAATTTATGCCAGAGTTAGAGTGGAAATTAGGATATCCGCTTTCCTTAATCGTCATAGTTATTTCCACGATTAGTATGTTGTATTATTTAAAGACAAAAGGATGGATGGGAGATTTATTAAAATCCAAAAAACGAAATTCTTTTTTTCGTTAGTTCATATATAAATGATTACATGATAGACGCTTCTTCTATTCTTAACATATAATAATGGAGCAAAGTATGTACTGATTTATTCTTGGAATAATAAGGTTTAATGTACCATCAGTGAGGTTTTTTCACTGATGGTATATTAAACCAATCAGATCTTTAAGGGCAGCAGCCGTTGCAGAATTTGAGGTTGTTATTCTTGCTGCCAATTAAGATAGGATAAAAGGAATAAAACTCCATTATAAGAACAAAGGAGGAAATATGAAGGAGTCTAAATATTGTAGTGAATCATTGGTCGTTAAAACAAGTATTGTTTTTCCTACTGATACCAACACGTATGGCACTTTATTTGGCGGGAAATTGATGTCCTATATTGATGATACTGCAGCAATTGCAGCAATGCGGCATGCAAGAAAAAACATTGTTACCGCTTCTACGGATTCTGTCGATTTTTTGCATCCAATTTATGAAGGAAATTCCGTTTGCTTAGAAGCATTTGTTACTTATACAGGCACTTCTTCCATGGAAGTTTTTGTGAAGGTTACAGCTGAAGACTTATTAAAGGGAGAAGTTAATTTATGTGCCTTATCCTTTTTAACAATGGTCGCCATAGATGAAAGCGGCAAGCCGACAAAAGTTCCTAAAGTTATTCCCGAAACAGAGGAAGAAATCAGATTGTACAAATCTGCAGTAAATCGCGCTGAAATGCGAAAAAGAAGAAAAAAAGAAACAGAAGAACTAGCAAGTAAATATAGAATACCTAAAGAATAAATAAAAAGAGGATTCTCTCACAAAAGAAGCATGTTTAGGCTGTCGAAAAAGACTCCATTCTCTAGTTGTTTGATTTTCATTAACTTATCCAGATTAACTTTTTAGTCAGCCAAAAGCCATGTCAGCAACGTCTGGACAGCTATTCTGCATGTTGTCGTTTTTAGAGGAATCCTTTTTTTATGGTCTAATTAATTCCTTTATTAGACAAATAGATTTTACGGGAAAATAAAAGAAGGAAAGAGTATTTTGGCTAGATAGAAAATATCCTGCTATTAGACGGTGTCGAAAAATTAATTATTTTCCAGGAAATGATAAGATTTTTAATTTCCTAGAAAATAATTGTCTTAATTTGAAAAAGCTCAACGAAATCACAAGAAATAGTGTTCTATTTCACTGACACGATTTTCTTTTGTGTAACGTAATCAGCAACCTTCGTAAAATTGATAAGAATTAAACTAGCGATAATAAAGAAAGCACCAATTAGCATAATCGGATGAAAATACTCATGATAATAAAAACGGCCAATGGTTAAAGCGATAATTGGTGATACATAAAGCCAAGTGGAAGGCAAAAATGCATTTGTTTTTGCTACTAGATAATAATATATGGTATGGCCAATCATGGAGCCGGCAACAGTTAAATAGATAATGGCAAGGAGCCCCTCTTTTGAAGAAGCTGGAATGTTTTCCTTTGCAATAAAAGCGATAATAAGTAGAAAAACCCCTCCATATATCATCTGAATGGCATTTAACACGATAGGAGACTGTGACGGTAAGGATGAGATTAGTTTGCTGGAATAGATGGTTCCGGCAGCATAGCCTATTTCCCCAATAAGAATGATGCCGCAGCCTATAATCCATTGTCCATTAACCTCAATCGTTAATCCTGGCGAAAACAAAAGCATCACACCGATAAATCCAATTAAAATACCAGCTAAACTAATTTTTGAAATGCCTTTTTTCAGAAAAACGCTTTGAAGAATGATTATTAACATAGGTCCTGTAGCAGAAAGAATAGCTGCAATTCCTGATGTTACATATTGCTCTGCCCAATAAAGGCAAGCAAAAGTAATAAAGGTTAAAGAAAAACCTGCTGCTACTAATTCTTTGCGAAAAAGCAAAGACAATACGGACCGGTTTTTAGAATAAAAATAAATAAAAATAAGAAGGCCGGCTAATAAAAAACGTATGCCAGCAGATAAAAATGGTGGAAAACCAGCGTCAATGCCTACTTTTATTGCTAAAAAAGTAGTTCCAAAAATAAAACACATTAAACTATACAAAAAAATAATCATATTACCCCTCCTATTTGTTATATAGTACGGTAGAATAAATAGACCAGATGATGAGTAATAGACCAGATTTGGTCTGAAAAAGAGATAATTAAATTGGGAGGTGGGGAAATGACAAAATCAGTGAAAACAGCCCTGTATAATCAAGTTTTTGATTATGTATTACTTCGAATCCAGAATGGAGAATGGCAAGCAGGAAGCAAGGTCCCTTCTATTCGAATAATGGCAGAATCGTTGGGTGTCCATCGTTTAACTGTTTTAAAAGCATTTCAGCTATTAAAGGATAAGGGGTATGTACACGTAAAAGATAAATCGGGATATTTTGTCAATAAAACCGAATTAAAAAAAGAAGAGGAAATTTCTTCATTTAACCAGCCAAAAGTATACTCTTATGTTCAAAACAGCCATTTATCAGAAATACATAGCGAAGATGTAAAGTATATGTTCTCTACGTCGTTAATTGATCCCACATTATTGCCAAATAGATACTTGTCGCAGCATGTAAAAGAAATATTTGACCGGTATCCCCACTTGTTAGGAACGTATGCTCCAGTTAAAGGGGATGCCGAATTAGTAAACGGTATGTCCGCTTATTTTTATCGTCATTTTGGTTTTGATATTCAGAAAGAGTCTATTATGATCACAACGGGTGCACAGCAGGGAATTGACATCATTGCAAAAGTATTTGTACAATCACATGATTATGTATTAATAGACAGTCCCACATATAGTGCAGCTGTAGATATATTGCGAAATAGAGGGGCAAAAGTTTTGCCGGTGGAAATAACCAAGGATGGTTTTTCGATTGAAAATATGGAAATGTTGATGAAAAAATATAAACCGAAATTATTCTATTGCAATCCAACCTTTCATAATCCGACGGGTTATACTATTCCTATCGAACAAAGGAAACAGTTGGCAGAACTTGCTGAAAAATATCAATGTATGATTGTGGAAGATGATTCGTTTCATGAAATTTATTTTAATCAAGCACCTCCAAAGCCTATTTTTACTTATGATACAGGTGGATATGTTATTTATTTAAGAAGCTTCAGTAAATATATTGCTCCAGGATTAAGAATCTGTGCATTATTAGCACATCCTATCATCATTAAATGGCTGGTAAAGGGGAAAGCATTAGCTGATAATGGAACTCCTTTATTGAATCAAAAAGCATTTCTGTATTATTTAACATCAGAAAGAGTACAGCTCCACATGGAAAAACTGCGCATTGCTTTGCAGATCAGAAAAGAAACGATGGAGAAAGAGCTGTCAGCACAAAGCTTTAGCTGGGACAGCCCAGAAGGCGGCTTAAATTTGTGGGTGAAACTGCCGGAACACATAGATATGGAAAGGTTGAAACAGAAAGCATTAGAAAAGTCTATTTCTTTTGTTCCCGGAAAAATCTGTAATCCATTAGAAGTGAACATTCCATATCTGCGATTAAGTTATTCTTTTTTAAAGGAACAGGATATTAAAGAGGGGATGCGTTTGTTTAAGGGCGTTTTCCAAGCATTATAGGGAGAGTAAGAGATCTTTGGAAGGTAGAGTTCTAACTAACTATTCTTAAAAGGACAGTTAGTTAGAACTACCCTGAAAAGTTTGATGTTCTTATGATTAGTCCGCAGCCGGCGTACACTTCGCTTTCCATCGGGAGGGCGTTTAGCCTCCTCGTCGCTAGCGCTTCTGTGGGGTCTCGTCTGTCCCGCTAATCTCATAGGAGTCTTCGTGTATGACGGCTTCTCCGTGCTAAAAAATAGGGATACTGCTTCTTTTCATGCGCCATGGTGTGAATCTAGAAAAAAGCTGCTTTTTCGCCAAAATGGACGGAAAAACAGCTTTTTTCATTTTAGTCTTTGCTTGATAAAATCCCAAAAATGCGAAGGATGTTAATAAATAGGTTCAGAAAATCTAAATACAGATTTAATGCCATCAAAGGCACTTGTTCGGGTGAAACACCATGTTGCTTCATGCGGTTGAAATCGAATATTACATAGCCGCTGAATACTAAAACGCCTATAAAGGAATAAGCGAGCATTGCTGTAGAGCTTAATGGCCAGAAGATATTAAAAATGGAAATGGCAACTAATGCAAGCAGTGCTGCCATAAGCATTCCGCCTAAAAAGGAGAAGTCTCGTTTTGTCGTAGTTGCATACACTGCTAATCCGGCAAAAACGACGGTGGTTGTTCCTAATGCTGTAAGAACGATATTTGCACCAATGGTCGAAATATAATGAGCGACAATTGGATAGGTTGTAATACCCGAAATAAAAGTGAATGCATACAAAAATGTATACGATAATGATTTTCCTTTTCTTACAAAGAAAGCAATAATCAGCATCACAAGCTCTAAAATAGCTAAAGGTAAAAACAACGATGCGGGAATATAATTACCAATCATTGTTCCGACAAAAGCGATGCTTAATGAAATGGCAAAAGCTCTTAATACAGAAGGCATCTGTTCATTTCTTGTACTATATGCGTACATGTTAATTCCTCCATTTTGGTTACTTTCTATTATTTACGCTCGTAAATATGAAAAGTTTCATTATTTTTCTCGGACAGTCTCACCTTTTAATAAATCACGAATTTCCATTAGCAGCTCTTCTTTTGCATCTGCTTTTTTCTCTTCTTCTTTTTTGACTTCTTCTTTTTTCTTAAAACTGCTTATCACTTTAATCACCATAAAGATAGAAAAGGCAATAATAAAGAAATCGAAAATAGACTGGATAAATTGTCCATACATGATATGTGCTTTTTTATAAGTGAATGATAAGTTAGAGAAATCTAATCCCCCAATAAGAATGCCTATTAGTGGTGTAATAACATCTTTTACTAAGGAACTGACAATTTTGCCGAAGGCGCTGCCGATAATAACCCCAACCGCTAAATCTACTACATTTCCTTTCATGGCAAATTGTTTAAATTCTTTCCACATACTAATTTCCTCCCTATTGAAAAATTGTACATACAGAATGGAATCTGATGTTATTCCATTCCTGGTAAAAAGAAAGGAGCATGATTCTTAGCCCGCTTTATTTCTTTTTAAAATGGCTCTGTTCAACTTGCCTGTTGATTGCAGCGAGAGGCGTTCGCTTTCCCGCAGGAGTCTCACGCCTTCCGCTCCAATCAACAAAGTGTTCATATCAACAATTAGCTTTAACACAGCCTTTAAAATAATAATATATTGATTTATATAGTATCAATAGTAAAAAAAATAGTAAACCCATGAACATAAAACAAAAAAGTTTCATAAGGAAAGGGGATGACTCTGCTTACCCAAATTTGTTTCTTTAAAGGGAATTTCAAGGGCATTTGGAAAAAGCTAGATTTGTAGAACAAGGATCCTTTTGTTAATATTATTAGATACTCTAACAAACAAATAACAGCAGAGTATTAAAGCGTGAAATAATCAGGAGAATAGAATGAAAAAGTATCTATATATATTATTGTCATTAATCTGTCTTGCTGCAATTATTGCAACGACGGTAAATATAAACGAAAAGAAAAAAAAGATAGAAAACCTTAGTGAAAGCAAACAAACAGGGGAAAAAAGAGAATTAAACTGGGTGAAAGAAAATGCTCTTTATGAATGGAATATAAAAGAAGGAAATAAAGAGTATGAAATCTACTTAGTTGGCGAAGAAACAAAAAGATACGCATTAAAGGAAAATAACGCAATTGGTAAAGTAGATGACCCAATTTTAGAAGGAGAGTTTTCTTTCTATACATCAAATGAAAAGGATGAACAATATTCCTATAAACAAGTAATAGATAGAAACTCATCCTTTGTGTTTAATTTATTAAATAAAAATAAAAGTACTTTATATGTGAGTAGGCATACAATCGGATCCCTTTACCAGCAAGCAGAAAAAGGGGAAATGACAGCCTTGCTATTCACCATAAAAAATGGGGGATTAACTTTTTTAACAGACAACTCACTTCCTATTTACGACAATGAGATAAAAAATATTCAACAAAATTATTTGCAGACTGTCTCGAAAAGAGAAGAAAAAGCATTTGAGTTTACTACTTGGGAGCTTGATGCAAAAAAGCTGCAATTAAAGAAGCTTGACACTACAAGCGTACAAGAGGTAGGAATAGTCCGCAGATGGCTCGCGGACGAACATTATTATTTCCCGTTTAAAAATTTATCCGTAACACAGTCTATTATCACGAGAGCTAGTGAGGGGATGTTGATAGGCAGTCAATACCCAATTGGCACCAATGGCAATGAAATCAAGCACTCGAACCGGAACTATCTTAATGAAGTAAAAGAAAAGGATGCTATTAAGCTGTCTTTTCCTGAAGTGACCTACCAGTACAGCAGGCAAAATGAACAAGTAACCGTTATTTCTATTCCAGGGCTTCGCGTAAAAGAAAAATTGGAAAAAGTAGAGCAAATGATTGGGAACCCGGACGAATTTCTTGTTGATGAGAAGAAAAATGGGACAGTTGCCATTTATCATGCAGGAAACTATCAGCTGCGATTCTTGATAGATAATAATCAAATAATTGAATCATTGGAATTAAGAAAAATATAAAGTGAACCTTTCCATCAGTGGGGGTTTTGTTCATCCCCCACTGATGGTTAGTTGAACTTATCGGATCTTTACGGGCAGTTATCCCCCACCTAGCTTCCTCGATTTCTCAGTATCCCCGAGGTGGGGGTTTTACTGCCCGTTAAGTGTGGGATAATTTAAAGGGTAAAGGCAGTCTCACAGAAAATGAGACTACCTTAAAGTGAAGTGTTATTTGTAAAAATGCAATAAAAGTTTATTCTATAACAATTTTAGAAAGCCCAGTCGCCATTTTTAAAGATAGGTTCAACTGTGCCATCTGCCGAAATGCCGTCAATATCCATTTTGTTGGAACCGATCATAAAGTCAACATGGGTAATGCTCTCATTTAAACCATGTTCCGCTAATTCTTCACTGGACATTTTTTTTCCGCCTTCAATACAAAAAGCATATGCACTGCCAATTGCTAAATGATTGGAAGCATTTTCGTCAAATAATGTATTGTAATACAGGATATTTGATTGAGAAATTGGCGAGCGATGTGGAACAAGGGCCACTTCCCCTAAATAATGAGAACCTTCATCTGTTTCTACTAATTGACGAAGAATTTCTTCTCCTTCCTCTGCTTTTACGTCTACAATGCGTCCATCTTTAAAGGTAATAGAGAAATTGTCAATGATATTTCCACCGTAGCTTAATGGTTTTGTGCTGGATACAGTACCATTTACCCCCGTTTTATGAGGAACAGTAAATACTTCTTCTGTTGGCATATTTGCCATAAATTCTAAGCCCTTTTCATTCACACTTCCTGCGCCGCACCATATATGTTTTTCTGGGAGTTCAATCGTTAAATCAGTTCCGGGTGCATGGTAGTGAAGTTTCTTATATGCTTTTTTATTCAAGTAATCTACTTTTTCATGCAATGTTTTATCATGTTCTAACCATGCGTCGACTGGATTTTCACTATCTATACGTGAAGCTTTAAAAATAGCATCCCACAGCAATTCTACGCGGTTTTCAGCTGGTGCATCAGGGAATACTTTATCTGCCCAGGATGAAGAAGCGGCTCCGATGACAGTCCAGCTGACTTTGTCTGATTGAATATATCTGCGGAATGTAGTCAATGCTTTGCCGGACGCTTTTTGAAAGTTGCTGATTTTTTCAGAAGAGATGCCTTTTAATAAATCTGGACTTGAAGAAAGTACAGACATAAATGCCGCACCATTTTCCGCTAATTCTTCTGTTTCTTTTGCTCTCCATTTCGGATATTCTAAAAAGGACTCTGCTGGAGCAAGTTCATATTTTGTTCTGGTAACGATATCATCTGCCCAGTTTACAACAACATTATCTGCACCTGCTTCATATGCTTTTTTTACAATAATTCGTACAAATTCTGCTGCATCGATCGTTGTGTTAATAACAAGAGTTTGCCCTTTTTGAATATTGACGCCGACTTGTACAGCCAATTCCGCATACTTTTCTAAATTTTGTTGGAATGTACTCATTTTTACTCTCCTTTGTTTAAGAGGATTGAAATATCCCTCTATGTATAATTTTATCCCACTCTTAACGGGCAGTAACCCCTACCTCAAGATGCCGAGAAATCGAGGAAGCTAGGTGTTGAAACTTGCCCGTAAAGGTCCGATAAGTGCAACTAACCATCAGTGGGGGATGAGGAAAAACCCCCACTGATGGAAGTTTACTTTATTATTTCAGACTAATGTTTATCTCTTCTTTATTGTAGCTAATTTAAAGGGAGAAATAAACTAATAGGCTATATCATTTCATTACATTTCATTTGTTATAATAGAAAGAACATTTCGTTCATAGGAGGACACAATGACAAGAGAATTAGAAGCAGTTATTTTTGATTTTGATGGTGTGATTGCAGACACTGTTTCTTATTATTATGAATCAACAAAAAGAATTGCAGAGGAATTAAATGTCCCTTTTTCCAAAGAAGATAATTTGCGCTTTCAAGGAATTCCCAGGGCAGTATTAATGGATGAACTTGTATCAAGAAGTAATTTATCTTTGTCAGAAGAAGAAAAATGTGAATTGGGAAATAGAAAAGGCGATTATTATAAAGAGTTGATTGCAGATCTTAATGAAGAGCATATGCTGCCAGGAGTAAAAGCTTTTCTTAAGGAATTAAATGCTGCAGGAATAAAGATGGCTATTGCATCATCGAGCTCCAATGCTCCTTTTTTATTAGAAAGATTTGGAGTAAGAGATTTGTTTACATGTGTGGTCGATCCACATGGATTAAAAAAAGGAAAGCCTGACCCGGAAATATTTTTAACAGCGGCTGATTCGCTTGGTGTTCCTTATCAAAACTGTGCAGCAGTAGAAGATGGGGAGGCGGGATTATGCGGAATCATGCAGACACCGATGTTTTCTATTGGCGTCGGGGAAGAAGCGTATTTGCAAAAAGCAGATTGGCATATAAAAAGCACCAGTGAATTGCAATTAAATGCTTTATATAAAAAATTTAAGAACAAATAAAATAGAGTAAGCTTGCAAGCTAATTTTCCGCTTGCAAGTTTACTCTGTTTTTTTAGAAAAATGGAGACTTAGTCTTTGTCACCGAATGTTTTCAGGGCGGCTTCTGCACGTTCTTTTAAGGAGAGCAATTCTTTTTCTACTTTTATAATACTTTGTTTTTTTTGATCTATTAGTTTTAACTGCTCCAGCGTTGTTGCCAAAACTTTTTCCAATTTTTCTTTTTGAAGATTTGTTCCCTTTACTTTTCGATAGTCAGATTTTTGCATCTCTAAAGCATCCTCTAAAGCAATATACTCTTGCAGTTCCTGTAAAGAAAATCCCATTACTTCTTTTGCATTTGTTAATTTTTCTAAAAATGCAACATGTTCCTCCGAATAGAGGCGGATGCCGCCATCACTTCTTGGCGGAGATGGAAGCAAACCTAGTTGTTCATAGTATCGAATTGTCCGCTTTGTAAGCCCGCACCTTTTTGCTACGTCATCAATTTTTAATTCCTTCATTCCTAAATCATGCTCCTTATCTTACGTAAAGTATAAAAAATAATGGAAGCAGTTCAAACAAATCCCTTAATTATTAATAGTTTATGTATTTTATACTATAACTCTGTCATAACAAGCTGAAAAGAGCAAGAGGGAAGGAATACGAGGAACTATGCGTAATAAAGGGGAAAATTCTAGATTTATAAAGATGCAGGGAGAATTGAACTATATTAAAGCTATTATCGTTATAAAAAATACTTAACGTTGACGTTAACGTTAATTATATATATAATTATTCATGGATAATATTGTTTCTATGAATCGAATGAAAGGTAGGAGACTTTTTCATTATGTCTAAAAATGCAATTCAGCATAAAGATAAATCAGCAAAACAGCCTCTTGTTGTTTGGGTTATATTTTTTGCAGCAATTATCTCCTTTATGGGATTAGGGCTGGTAGATCCTATTTTGCCAGCAATAGCTGTACAGCTTCATGCTACCCCAAGTCAGGTTTCTTTATTATTTTCCAGCTATAATTTAATTACTGGTCTTGCAATGCTGATAACAGGTGTAGTTTCCAGTAGAATTGGGATAAAATGGACCTTGTTGACAGGTGTTTTATGTACCATTGTTTTTTCTGCTTTTGCTGGTTCCTCTAATGGGATTTGGCAAATAGTTGGATTTCGAGGTGGATGGGGATTAGGAAATGCCTTGTTTATCGCAACTGCTTTATCTGCTATCGTCGGTTTAACGATAGGAGGAACAGCAAAAGCGATTATTTTATATGAAGCAGCGATTGGGTTGGGAATTTCTGTTGGACCGCTTCTTGGAGGTGAATTGGGTTCTATCTCTTGGAGAGGACCATTTTTTGGTGTAAGTATTCTAATGTTGGTTGCCTTTTTTGCTTTATTGGTGAAAATGCCGAAACTACCAAAGTCAAAAGTGAAAAGCTCGCTTTTGGATCCCATTAAAGCTTTAAGATATCCTGGATTATTGCGATTAGGGATTACAGCATTTTTATATAATATTGGTTTTTTCACATTAATGGCTTATTCGCCATTTGTAATGGGGTTAGATGAGCACGGACTAGGATATGTATTTTTAGGCTGGGGATTATGTCTAGCAATAACCTCTGTTTATATTGCACCAAGACTTCAAGACAGCTTAGGCACGATTAAATCGATGTGCATCATGCTAATACTATTTGCTCTGACTTTATTGGCAATGGGAATATGGACGGAAAGCAAAGGAGTAATTATTATTTGTGTTGTGGCTGCTGGTTTATTTTTAGGCACAAACAATACGTTGATTACAACGGCAGTTATGGAAGTGGCGCCTGTTGAAAGATCCATTGCATCTGCTTCCTATAGCTTTGTTCGCTTTTTTGGAGGAGCAATAGGACCATGGCTGGCAAATAAATTAGCTGAAACATATTCCCCGCATGTTCCATTTATAACAGGTGCCATATTTGTTTTATTGGCAATGTTAATCGTTGCTACTGGGAAAAAACATTTAGCTCATGTCGACCGAATAGCTCATTGATTAAAAAAAGAGCAGGAGAGCTTCTAAAAAAGAAGTGCTCCTGCTTTAACATTTTATTCACTTTAGCAATTCATTGAAATTTTTTCACCTCAATGGGAATAAAAATTAATCAATCAAATTTTAACCCTTTCAATGCCTCCGCTAATGCATTATTAACAGGTTCTTCTGCTTTTTGCTGTTTCATGTATTTCTGCACAGTACGTTTATCAACCTTCCCACCCGATTCTTTCTTACGGCGTTCTTGGAAAGTAGAAAGCTTTTCACGATAACCGCATTTACATGCAAATATTTGACCTTTTCCTTCCCCACGAAGTTCTAGTTTCTTCTTACATTGTGGGCAGCGTGCATTTGTTACACGAGCTACGTTTTTCCGATGACCACATTCACGATCTTGGCAGACTAGCATTTTGCCTTTTTTCCCGTTTACCTCAAGCATTGGTTTTCCGCAGTCAGGGCAAGATTTAGTTGAGATATTGTCGTGTTTATATTTTTTATCGCTGCCCTTTATTTCAGATACTATTTCCTTTGTATATGATTTTATTTCTGAAATAAAATCTTGCTTGTTTAATTTACCACTTGCGATTCTTTCCAGTTTATTTTCCCATTCAGCTGTTAAAGCAGGAGATTTTAAATCTTCTGGTACTAAATCTAAAAGTTGACGACCTTTAGAAGTAATATAGATTTCTTTGCCTCCTCGTTTTTCGATTAGGAATGAATTAAACAGCTTTTCAATAATATCTGCACGAGTTGCAACGGTGCCTAATCCTCCTGTAGATTTTAACGTGTTTACAAGCTGTTTGTTGCTGGAATCCATGTAATTTGATGGATTTTCCATTGCAGATAGCAGAGTCGCCTCATTAAATCGTGCAGGTGGTTTCGTTTGTCCCGAAGTTTGAGCGATTAGGTTTGTATTTAAGATATATCCTTTTTCAATACGAGGTAAGATTTGCTCCTTTATGTCATCAGTTGACTCTTCATCATCAAAGCGATTCTCGTATACTTCTTTCCAACCCGAATTAATAATCGTTTTTCCACGAGCGAAAAATTTTTCGTCCCCGATTGTTGCGTTTAAGGTTATTTGCTCATATTCATATGCAGGGAATAGCACTGCAAGGAAACGTTTTACAACTAAATCATAAATTTTACGTTCTCTATCATTAAATGCTGAAAAGTTTACATATCCTTCCGTTGGAATAATTGCATGATGATCGCTTACTTTACTATCATCAACAAATGATTTTGACACTTTTATAGGTTTCTTTAAAACTTTATTAGCCAACGTACGATATTCGCCTATACTGCAAGCGTTTAAACGTTCTGGAATCGTGCTGACAATATCTGTGGATAAATAACGTGAATCTGTACGTGGATACGTTAATACCTTATGCTGCTCATACAATTTTTGCAAAATATTAAGAGTTTCTTTTGCTGAAAATCCGAATATTTTATTCGAATCGCGCTGTAGTTCCGTTAAATCATAAAGTCCTGGAGAATATGTTCTCTTAGGTTTGCGATCAATCTCTGTTACAATAGCATTTTTATTGCCCAGTTTCTTCGTAATGGCATCGGTTTTCTCTTTGTCAAAATTACGACTATTGCCGTCTTTATTTTGCCAGGTTAATGTTAATTTTTCATTTGTCTTTGCTTCGATGCCATAGTAAGTTTGTGGTTTAAAAAGCTTAATTTCCTCTTCACGCTTTGCAATGATTGCTACAACAGGAGTCTGAACACGTCCACAATTTAGCTGAGCATTGAATTTTGTGGATAGTGCACGACTGGCATTTAATCCAATATACCAATCTGCCTCTGAACGAGCTACTGCAGAATAGTATAGATTTACGTATGCTTTGCCGGGCTTTAAGTTACTGAAGCCATCTTTAATTGCCTTATCTGTTACAGATGAAATCCACAAACGCTTAATAGGCTTATTCACTTTTGATTTATCAATAATCCAACGAGCTACAAGTTCACCTTCGCGGCCTGCATCTGTTGCAATAATTACTTCAGTAACATCCTTACGTGTCAGCTGTGACTTTACAGCACTGAATTGTTTCCCAGACTGTTTAATAACAGTTAGTTTTAGATGCTCTGGCAGCATAGGCAAATCTTCAAGATTCCACGTTTTATATTTTATATCGTAGATTTCTGGATCTGCTAATGTGACAAGATGACCTAATGCCCAAGTAACGATGTATTTAGTACCTTCAAGGTAGCCATTTCCTTTTTTATCACATTTTAGTACCCGTGCTATATCACGAGCTACTGATGGTTTTTCAGCTAATACCAAGCTTTTTGCCATTTGTTAAACTTCCTTTCAATGTACAGTTTCCATAAATAATAACATAAAAAACATTTAATTATTATCTTCTGCTAACCCGAGTGATAATTATAACCTGTTATAAAATTTTTGATATTTAAGTGATCATATTTTTTGAGCGGAGTTACCGTAGTTGGATAATGAGCATCGGAGAAAGGGGAAGAGATGAAGAAAGCAATCGCTTGTCACAAGTTGGAGAGAGGGAAGAAGGAAAAAGAAAAGAGCAGAAAAAGAGGGAAAGAAGCAATCGCTTGTCACAAGTCTGGAAGAGGAAAAGTTATTCCTCCTCCCCAACCCGATTCTTAAAAGCCTCCTGCGTAACAATAAATTCCTCATCCTCCGGAGCATCCTCAGCATGTGTATGCAAACGAGAATCTTCAGGAAGAGGACCTGGATGATGTTTTTTCTTATGTTCAAAATGTTTTCCGCGTGCCATAGTTTCCCCTCCTTTCTTTTATTTTTATATTGTCTGAAAAAAGATGCGTTCCTATACCTTAATTAGAAAACAGAAAATAAGCAGGCTGTCGACAAACGCTAGATTTCTTCGTTGTTCGCTATACTCGGATGCTCATTACTAGGGAAAAGAGGATGAACGACTAAGTACTCAGCCATGGAGAATCGATTAACTTCGCCACCGCCTTTTGTTTTCGTCGATTGACTTGCATCCTTCAAATCTCGATCAGCCTGCAGTTAGTGCAAATGCCAGTTTGTCTACATTCGTATAAGTACGCTGTATGTACTAGCAAAAATTTGTTAAGATAAGAGAAAAGGCAGGAAGTGGGGATAGAATGGATTTTTCATCGCTGATTTCGGAAGAAAAAATAAAAAAAGCGTATAAAAATGGGGAATTCAAAAATCTTCCTGGGTTTGGAAAACCTTTGCCTAAAGATGATTTAGCTGCAGTTCCGGAAGAACTTCGCATGGCTTATAGGGTTTTAAAAAATGCTGGATTTAATCCAGAAGAAAATCAGTTGAGACAGGAATTATTAACAATTGAAGATTTAATAAAAACTTGCTGTGATAAAAAGAAAGAAGAGGAACTTCAAAAAAAGTACAACGAAAAGTTATTGCGATTTAATAAAATGATGAAAGAAAAAAAGGGAAGTTCCCATTCCGCTTCTTTTCAAAAATATCAGCATAAAATAGAAAATAAATTATGGAAAAGGTAAATTTATGTATTCCAAAGAGGATGTATGTAAAAGACATCTTCTTTTTTAATTGTTATAAATTAGAAAAAAATCAGTATTTGGCAACTTTAAAGACAAAATAGAAAATAATTATCTTTCAATAAAAATTTAAAAACAATTTTCCTAAAAAAATGACAAGAAATGTCGAAGTAAAGAGTAGTGAGTGAACAGAAGGATTTTTATAGGATGCATGTTAATTATTTAAAGGAAACGAATAAGAAATTATGAAGTAAGATAGGTGAATTTAATGGATAAAACATCTCTTATTGGAGTGATACTTGCATTTATTGCAATTGGAGTTGGAATGGTTTTTAAAGGGGTCAGCCCAGCGGTATTGGTCAATCCTGCAGCCATTTTAATTATTTTATTAGGAACTGCCTCTGCTGTTGTCATAGCATTTCCAACAAGTGAAATTAAAAGGGTTCCAAAATTGTTTGCAATTCTGTTTAAAGAACAGAAAACACAAAATACTACTGAACTTATCCGCATGTTTTCTGAATGGGCGCAGCTTGCACGGAAAGAAGGTTTATTAGCATTAGAAACGAAAACAAATGAAATTGATGATCCTTTTCTAAAAAACGGCTTATCTTTATCCGTTGATGGACAAAGTGCCGAGTATATTCGAGATGTTTTATCAGAAGAGATAGAAGCGATGGAAGATAGACACCGAGCAGGAGCACTAATCTTTTCCCAGGCAGGAACGTATGCACCAACATTAGGAGTACTTGGAGCCGTTATCGGGTTAATAGCAGCATTGGGACACATGGACGATGCAGAAGGCCTGGGGCATGCAATTAGTGCAGCATTTGTAGCGACATTGCTGGGGATTTTTACTGGTTATGTTTTATGGCATCCGTTTGCAAATAAGCTAAAGAGAAAATCCCAATTAGAAGCAAGAGAAAAGTACTTAATGATTGAAGGAATTTTATCGATATTAGAAGGAGAAGCGCCAAGGGTAATAGAACAAAAGCTAGCATCTTATCTGCCAATTTCTGAAAGAAAGAAATTTCTAGAGGAAGCGGAAAGTGGTGTGATTAATGAGTAAAAGAAGAAAAAAAAAGGAACATCACGATGAACATATGGATGAATCCTGGCTTGTTCCCTATTCTGATTTATTAACCTTATTATTAGCTTTATTTATCGTGCTATATGCCATGAGTTCAGTTGATGCAAAAAAATTCGCAGCACTTGCAAATGTTTTTAATAAAGAGTTTCAAAGTGGTACAGGTATATTTGAATATCCGAGTCCGGCTCCATCCCCTGTAGAACAAAACGTGGACATAGATAATCTTAATAAAAAACAGGAGAAAACAGTTTCCTCTTCCATTACCGAAGAGGAATTAAGGAATATACAGAAGCAGCAGGAACAGAATGAGTTGAAAAATATTCAAGAAAAGGTAAATTCCTATATTAATGAAAAGAAGCTGACAGACAAGCTGGAAACGTCTCTTACCGATGAAGGTTTACTTGTCTCTATAAGAGATAATGTCCTGTTTGCATCTGGAAGTGCGGAAATACGGAATCACGACAAAAATGTAGTCGCTGAAATTTCTAAATTACTTGTAATGGATCCACCAAGAAGTATAATTATAAGCGGTCATACCGATAATGTACCGATACATAATTCCAAGTATGAATCGAACTGGGAACTTAGTGTTTCAAGGGCTATCAATTTTATGAAATTGTTGTTGAAAAATGATCAATTGGATCCAAGTGCATTTAGTGCAAAAGGGTATGGAGAGTTTAAACCCATTGCAAGCAACAAAACAGAAAAAGGAAGAGAAAAAAATCGCAGGGTAGAAATTTTAATTCAACCTCGCAGTCCAAAAAATTAAGAAAATTGCTTTCAATGGTTATTATTCACGACTATTGAAGGCAATTTTTTTCTTTCATCAAATGAAAAAGTGTTTATCTTAGTATGTGGAAGAAACGCTGCTTATTTAATATATAAGTTATCTACTTTATAATGCTTGTTAACTAACAAACAAAAGTTTATAATTATAACAAAAGTTTAAAGTGGTGAAAAGTGTATATTTGGAGGTGGTAGATATGAATGAGAAAGAATTTGTAATTCTTCAATTAATCCAAGAAAATCCCTTTTTAACACAAAATGAGATAGCAGATAAAATGGGGTTATCCAGGTCAGCAGTTGCTGGATATATTTCAGCATTAACAAGGGAAGGGAAACTGTTGGGCAGGGCATATGTTTTACCAAATAAAAAAGAAATACTTTGTATTGGCGGAGCAAATTTGGATAGGAAAATACAGGCACACGCTGATATTAAATTAGGAATTTCAAATTTGGCAGACAGCAGTCAATCCTGTGGAGGGGAGGCTCGGAATATTGCAGAAAACCTCGGAAGGCTAGGCTGTGAAAGTTCGCTCTTAACGATTGTTGGAGCAGATCATGCTGGAGAGTGGATTTTAGAATATACAAAACCTTATGTTGATTTTAATCCATCACTCATCTCCAATGATCAATCAACAGGCACGTATACCGCAGTATTTGATAAGACCGGAGATTTTGTGATAGGGCTGGCTGATATGTCGATATACGATTCTATTCAGGAAGATTTGATTGAAAAAAAATGGGGGTATATTGCTTCATCTGAACTCGTTATTTTAGACACTAATTTTCCTGCAGAAGTGTTAAAAAAGGTTATTACAAAGTGCTGGAAGGGAAACATTCCGCTTTGTGTAACTGCGGTATCTTCTTCAAAAGTAAAAAAGTTGCCAGATGATTTATTTGGAGTAACTTGGTTGATAGCAAATAAGGAAGAAGCAGAGGAACTCTCTAATATTGTTATTAAAGAAGACGGAGATTTTTTTAAGGCGGCTGAATTAATCATGAATAAAGGGGTTGAAAGGGTCGTTATAACAAGAGGAGATAAAGGGTTGATTTATTTTACACAAGCAGGAGAAGCAGGTGCTGTTCTTCCGCCGCTTGTAAAAATAGCAGATGAAACAGGAGCAGGGGAAGCTCTAGTTGCGGGAATAATATATTCACATTTAAAAGGACTTCAAGCTGAAGATGCCTGCAAAATTGGCAGTGCATGTTCCCTTTTAACAATACAGTCTTATGAAACGGTCAATCACGAGTTGAATCAGAAAAAATTACAAGAAGCATTTAAAAGATACTTCTACTAGAGGCATCAATGAAAGTGGCTAGGCTGTTTGAAGAAGCAAGTAAAATCATAGCATAAGTAGAGATACTGACTTCAATTTTTAAAAATGTAAACGTTTGATTATATAATAGACAAGTTTGACGAAGAGTTGTAGTTTGTCTTACTAAAGAGGGAGAGTCGATCACAAGACTCTCCCTCTTTTCATAAACATTTTACTATTTGCTTCCGTTTTAATCATTATTTATCCCACTCTTAACTGGCAGTAAGACCCCAACTCAAGATGCTGAGGAATCGAGGAAGCAATAACTGCCCGTAAAGGTCCGAGGGAGGTACACAAACTAAGGTCGCCACTTCCTTATGTCTTCATTTGTGTGATCCACATCCTGTGGACCGCAAGCTTTCCATTTGTGGGGATGAAGAAAACCCCCACTGATGGAAAGGTTCACTTTATCATTTTTTTAAACTTAAGAAAATCTAAACAATAAGAAAACTCTTCTTTCGTAACGCCTTCCCTTATTGCATCTTCCAATAATTTAATCCACTCTTCGTCTACTATTTCTGAAACATTAGCATCCTCTGTTTCCAAGAGTTCTTCCAAATTGGTATCAAGTGTTTTAGCTAGTTTTGATAATATCTGCAAGGATGGATTTTTTTGGATTCCCCGTTCAATATAGCTTAAATAGGATTTTGAAACACCTGCACGTTCTGATAATTCGTTAATAGAATATCCTCTTTTTAACCTTAAAGACTTAATGCGAGTTCCTACCATTTAGAAAATTCTCCTTAGCTAATGTACAAAAATATATTTTCATTATAACGAACGAAACGTTCAATAAAAAATACGAAAAAACTAGTTATTAGGAGATAATTCGAGAAAAAGAACGAAAATCGTTCGTTTAAAAGAAAAAACAGGCAATTTTGGAATTTTCCAAAATAAGAGATTTGAACTATACTATTTATAATCGTTCTGTAAAAAGAACATAAAATCATTTAAAAAGAACTAGTAAAGGAATAGGATCAAAAGGCTGATCTTTTACTTCACTGCTATTAGTGAAATGAATCGTTATTCCTTCAGAAAAAATTAAAATTAAATGCAAAAGAAGGTGGGAATTATATATAGGAAGAATTGTGATAAATGTAATAGACCATCCTACAGCAGCAGCGAGATTGGTTCATGGAAATGTCCGATTTGTCATAATGATTTAACAAACTATCCCTTTTTTGATGCCATAACCTTTGAACAAATTCATATTCATTATGTATTAAAAAAAGCATTAAAAGGATATCAAAATGTGTATTATCCGAATGATCATTCTACTAATCAAAATAAAAAGTTTAATGCTTAACGGAGGGGAGAGGAAAAACGACATATTTTGTGAGAAATCAAATAAATTGTTGAAAATAATAGAAAAATATATCTTAAAATCCCTATCGATCTGACAAAAAATGCCACATAAGAAAAAAAAAGAATTATATAATATAGCTAAGTATGTAAAGTCCTTGATACAAAAGGAGAAATTAATAGCTTAAGCAATATTTAATATTTCCAAGATGAAGATGCGAAGTCACAGGTCTACTGTTGAAATACAATAATAGCCGGACTGCAAAAATACAAAGGTATTTTTGGGAGGAGAAGAATTAAGGAATGGAAGAAAAATTATTGAAGGACGAATTGGATACAGATTGGGTTCAACTAATGCTGGAAGCAAAAAAAATAGGTCTTGATATACAAGACGTACGCAATTTTATTCGTAGTAATTTAAATGGTTACTTAATTCAGAACGGCTGAAGATAAAAATGTTCGCATCTTGCTAGTTATTCATTACAACCAAAATAAAAGACACAAAATTTGTGCCTTCAAGGTTGCAGAACTTTACCATTAAACATGGAAGTTCTATTTTTTTTGTTCAATTCTCCATTTATTAAATTCTAAAAACTCTCGAAATTCACTTTTGGAGACTCCAGAATCCATCGCTTCCTTTACTATCTTAAGCCATTCAGTATCTAATTCTTCTTTATTTTGCTGTTCATTAATAAGATGATCAACTGGAATAGTAAAAACGGCAGCTATTTTTTCTAAAAACTGTATGGATGGATTGGATTGTAAATTTCTCTCTAATGAACTTAAATAGGATTTGGCAACTCCAGCCTGCTCAGCCAACTCTGATAATGACATTCTTTTTTCTTGACGTATCTTTTTTACGCGATCTCCGATCATACAGTCTCACTCACCTTATCACTATATGTACTATTATCATATCAAATAAAATAGAGAAGTTCCATATAAAGAACAAATTGTTCGATGCTTTTCTTCATCATTCATAAAAAAGACAAATGTATATTTGAATATTTTAGTAAAGAAATATTGCTGTTATAAAAGTCGATTTAGTTTATTTACCCTATAAAAAAAGAACTAAACCTTTTTTTTGTATATCTAATTTTCTTTGTTTTAAGCATACCATTTATCGAATGGATTTTATCACTTTCAGCGAGAAGACTCATTACTCAAGAAACGAAGGGAGTATAGGTGGGAGATGAATCTCCTTCTTTTTTTGTTGTAAAAGAAGATATATATGGAACATTTATTATTTTTGGTAAAATATTCAAAAAAATCTTTAGGATTTTAGGTGGGGGTGGATGTCAACAAAAGAATTATACTATCATCCATTAACATGTTTTATCGGATAAATTTAGGGAAACTTATCCATGAAACTAAAATAAGAAATGGAGATGCTGAATATGAGTAAAAAAATTGCAACTGTCATTACCAATATGTTTGAAGATGTTGAATTCACAGAACCAGCAAAAGCATTTCAAGAAGATGGTCATGAGGTAGTTACGATCGAGTTAGAAGCTGGAAAAACGGTAGAAGGAAAACAAAAAGAAGCAAAAGTTAAAATCGATAAAGGCATAAGCGAAGTATCTGCAGATGAATTTGACGCATTATTTATTCCAGGAGGATTTTCACCAGACCTACTACGCAGCGATGATCGAATTGTTGCATTTACAAAAGCTTTTATGGATACGGATAAACCAGTATTCGCTATTTGTCATGGCCCGCAGCTGCTCATTACGGCAAAAACGTTAGAAGGCAGAAGTGCAACAGGATATAAATCGATTAAAGTGGATATGGAATATGCAGGTGCCACTTATAAAGATCAAGAAGTAGTTGTTTGTAAGAATCAATTAGTAACAAGCAGAACACCTGAAGATATTCCTGCATTTATTAAAGAGTCTTTAGAATTATTAAAATAAAAATAATAGTGTGGGAAAAAGAAGGAGGGGACCACTTCCTTCTTTTTGTTTTAAAATCGTTTCAGAAAGAATCTGACTTTATTTGCTTATTTACTTATGGTTGTGCTTTTTTACTGTATTATTGTATATACATAACATAACGGTGTTTGTGGCTAGCAGTGGAAAGGAAGACAGAAAATGATTGTGTTAAAATCTAAAAGAGAAATAGAAGGAATGAGACTAGCAGGGGGAATTTTGGCTAGTTGCCATAAAGAAATTTCCAAGATAATAAAACCGGGAATTACAACAATGGAGATTAATTCTTTTGTGGAAGAGTTTTTAAAAGAAAAAGGAGCAACACCAGAACAGAAGGGCTACCGGGATTATCCTTATGCAACATGTGCAAGTATTAATGATGAAATTTGTCATGGTTTTCCAAGAGAGGAACAACTTCGTACAGGGGATATTGTGACGATTGATATGGTAGTCAATTATAATGGAGCTTTAGCCGATTCGGCATGGACGTATGCTATTGGCCAAATACCTAATGAAATAGAGAATTTATTAAAAATAACAGAAGAAGCTCTGTATATTGGAATAAATCAGTCGCATATCGGCAATAGAATTGGGGACATTGGTTATGCTATTCAGCAGTATGCAGAAGAAAAAGGCTTTTCTGTTGTAAGAGAATTTGTAGGGCATGGAATAGGATCGGCAATACATGAAAAGCCGAATGTGCCTCATTTCGGGTTGCAAGGAAAAGGACCACGAATAAAGGAAGGCATGGTATTTACGATTGAACCGATGATAAATTTAGGAGGAAATGGAATAAGAATGGATGGAAATGGCTGGACTGCCCGTACGATAGACGGAAAATATTCTGCTCAATATGAGCATACTATCGCTATTACAAAGGATGGTCCCATCATTTTAACTGCACAAAATCGCTAGAAATTAATTACAAGAGGGAAAGATAGAAAGAGTATTCCCTCTTTGATATGGTAAGCAAGTATACTTAGAAACGTACAGAATATACTAGTACCGACGTCCATAGGAGTGGCGTAATTAGTGTATTTTTCCTTTAATTCGCAATTAGCTGGGTCAGATCCCTATCTGTTTTAAAGCTTCTCTCACCTTGTTTCGCCATAAACAAGGGCGCTTCCGTTTTGCTAAATTATTTACGAAGTGATCCTAATTCTTCTGCAATTGCTTGCATTTCGTTCGGACTAAATGAATCTTTTTTCATCACATGTTCATAAATTTCTTTTAATTCCTCATACATTTCTCCATCAAAATGTGAAGGCTTTATCGCTCCAAAGTTTAAAACCTTCAATTTCTCTTTTATTTGTTCAATCATATACTCTACATTTTCAGGTGATTTTGTATTTAAATTCATGTTTGCAAGTCTCCTTTCCAAAATAAATATCGGTATAGAAGTTTCTATTTAATACATCTTTTCATGGGTTTAAAAAAAAGTCAATGGTATTTGTGTTTTCATTTATATGTAGGCGTATACTTAGGGAAGATTCAGCATAAGAGATAGAAGAAATGCTGCCATCTATTAGAAAGCAAATGTTTATTATATAATATTAAAGTTAGGGCAGCGTCTAGCTTCAACATAAGTATACTAGTGCTGATGAAAACATAAGGACGTGTGGATACTTTATCTGCCAGTCCGTACGTTGATGAGCCAGGGAGCTTTCGCTAGATTAATGCATGTAATTAATAAATTGGAGGAAACTATTATGGAAGTGAACGTTTTATTTATTTGTTTAGGTAATATATGCCGTTCGCCGATGGCAGAAGCAATATTTCGCGATCTTGTGAAAAAAGAAGGACTAGATAATAAAGTTAGTTGTGACTCAGCAGGTACAGGAGGATGGCATGTAGGGAATCCACCGCATAAAGGAACGAGAGATATTTTAAAAATAAACAATATTAGTGATGAAGGAATAATGGCCAGGCAGTTTATAAAGGAAGATATAGAGCAATTTGAGTATTTAATTGCAATGGATCCAAGCAATATTAAAAATATCCAAAAACTATCTGGAGATTCCGCAGTCAAAACTCGCTTGTTATTAGATTATACAGATCAAAAAAAGGGAAAAGAAGTACCAGATCCTTATTATACAGGCAATTTCGATGAAGTGTATGGTTTAGTCAGAGAGGGCTGTGAAGCATTATTAAAAGAGATTAAAACAACGTATCACTTTTGATAAGAGAAAGGATGAAGAATAGTTGATGAAGCAAATGACACTCTTTAAAGGAATAATGCTTGGAAGTTTAATCGGTGGTGCATTAAGTTTATTCAATAAACAAACAAGAAACAGCTCCTTGCAAAGTATACAAAAGTTTAAACAATCTGTAACGGATTTGGATAGTATAACAGAAACCATTACAAATACATCTGAAAAATTAAGAGCAACAGCAGAAAAGGTCACGGATGATATTTCATTTGTACTAGAAAAGGTAGAAGAATTAAAACAAGTAACGCCAGCTATTGCAAGTATCGTCAAGGAAACAAAGGATGCATTTTATCATGGAGGCACTAAGCAAAAGAATAATACGCAAATTAACAGTACTCAGTATCTTCCTTAAACGCATGCAACATGTATGTTTTATGCAAAATCCCCGGCTTAAGATGTGTCATCCACTCCTACTCTTTCATCAACTATTTTCTTTTTTTATGTTTTTAAGTCCTATATTAAGGGAAGTACATAACATCAATGTAAAAGTTACTTAGGAAGGTGAACATGAATGGGAGAGGTAATAACTGTAACAAAAAAAATAGCGCAGAAAATAAAGCAGGATGATGTATTTGATTTAGCCGCGCAATTGGCTTATTATTTTTTATTGTCCATTTTCCCTCTTATCATTTTTATGATGACATTGCTTCCTTATTTACCAATAACAAAAGAAGATTTGCTTGGTATCATTGAAACATTTGCACCAGGCGACAGCATGAATATTATTGAATCTAATTTAGATCAAATTTTAAGCAAAAATGGAACCTTATTATCATTTGGTATTATTGCTACGATTTGGTCCGCATCAAATGGATTAAACGCCATTGTAAAAGCATTTAATAAAGCATACAATGTAGAAGAAACTCGTTCGTTTATTGTAGCAAGAGCAATGTCCGTTGTATTAACTTTGGCTATGATTGCTGTTGTGGTAATCGCTTTATTATTGCCTGTTTTTGGAGAGCAGATTGGGGTCTTTCTTTTTTCTCAATTCAATTTATCTGATGAATTTATGGCTGTGTGGAGAGCGATTCGCTTTCTAGTAACTCCTGTCATTTTATTTATTGTTTTTTTAGCTTTATATTGGTTTGCTCCAAATAAAAAAATGAAATGCGTCAGCGCCATTCCTGGAGCTGTTTTCGCAACGATCGGATGGGTGGCCGCTTCATTTGGTTTTTCCTATTATGTTGGGAATTTTGGGAATTATTCAGCCACATACGGAAGTATAGGAGCTATTATTATTACCATGATTTGGTTCTATTTAACAGGAATTATCATTATGATTGGCGGGGAAATCAACGCTTATTATACCGAAAAAAATAAAAATTGCTAAACATTATAGGCTATCCGTTATTTACCTTTATAAAAACAATTAGATGGTACAAACTATTGTAGGGGAATATTCTTATAATAGGGGGCTTTCTTTTATGACTAAACATACAAAAAAAGACGGCGGAACGAAACAAAAAGGAAAAAGCAAACCAAAACATAAAACTTCAGGATCTGCTAATGGACAAAACGGCTATCACTAAATAATCACCTGCAAAAAGAAGGATGAGCGATTTCGCTCATCCTTTTTTCTTTAGTAAGAGTGGAAAAAGTTTAGAAGTTAGAGTAATGTCTAGCTCCAACTCCCAGCGACGCATGTACTTCGCTCTCCTCCTTACGATAAGTCAAGCACGAATGCGCTTTGCTCATCGTGTTTCCTATATCTCGATCGAAGAGCTCCAGTCCATTCGTCGCTAAACGGTCGTTTCCGCTTTTCTTTTTAATTACGTAAAAGGCGCAGGCTGTTTAAAATAACTAAAATGGTGCTGCCTTCGTGACCTATTACTCCAAATGGAAGGTCAAGCACTTGTAAAAAGTTTGAAATGATAAGAAGCATAATAATGGTGATAGAAAAAATAATATTTTGTTTAATGATACGGTTCATTCTTCTCGATAGTTTGATTGCTTCAGCAATTCGAGGCAAGTCATTTTTCATTAAGACAACATCTGCTGTTTCTAAAGCTACATCTGTACCTTCGCCCATTGCAATGCCTACATTGGCAGTAGCTAGTGCGGGAGCATCATTAATGCCGTCGCCAACCATTGCAACATTTTGATATTTGTCTTTCAGCTGTTTAATATGCGCTACTTTATTTTCGGGCAGACATTCAGCTATATATGCATGAACATGACTTTCTTTTGATATCGCTTTTGCTGTTTTTTCACTGTCGCCTGTCAGCATAACGGTATATATATCCTGATGTTTTAATGTTTCAACCGCTTTTTTTGTTTCTTCACGTACAATATCTTTTAAGCTGATTAATGCAACAATTTCAGCGGATTTTTTGACAAAGACAACTGTTTTTCCTTCTTCTGATAAACGTTCATAAGCATGGCTGCAAAAGACTTGAGCTTCTTCTTTACCAACAAACTCAGCTTTCCCAATCTTCCATTCTTCCTCATTTACTACAGCAGTTACCCCCCAGCCAGAGGTATCTTGAATACTTTTCGGTTGAAGAAGATCTGCATCATAAGTAGCTTTTGCATATTGAACAATTGCTTTTGCCAAGGGATGGTTAGAGTGGCTTTCAATGCTTGCAGTAGTTAGCAAAATATCTTTTTCTGATAATCCCTCTTTAACAAGAACCTCTGTAACAACTGGCTTTCCTTTTGTCAGTGTACCTGTTTTGTCAAAGGCAATGGCCGTAATATGTGCTAAATTTTCTAAATGGACGCCCCCTTTAAACAGAATTCCATGTCGGGCTCCATTAGAAATAGCAGATAATGTGGCAGGCATAATGCTTGCCACAAGGGCACAGGGCGATGCTACTACTAATAAAATCATTGCACGATAAAAAGTTTCATTCCATGACCAGCCGAATAAAAAATGGGGAACAAACATCATTAGAAATACAAAAGATAAAATTACTTTTACATAAGTTCCTTCAAATTTTTCGATAAATGCCTGAGATGGAGATTTTTCACTCTGTGCTGATTGAACAAGTGTAATAATTTTTTGGAAAAGAGATTCGTCTGTATGTTTTGTAATTTCAATTGTTATCGAACCACTGATATTGACTGTTCCAGCAAAAACTTCATCAGTTAGCCCTTTTGTTACTGGTACGGATTCACCAGTTATTGCTGCTTCATCGATCGAGCTGTCTCCGACTATGATTGTTCCATCTGCTGGGATTCTTTCCCCTGGTTTAATAAGAATTTGATCTGAAATGGATAGTGAAGCAACAGGCACTACTGCTTCTCTGCCATCAGGAAGCAGTTTAACCGCTTCTTCTGGCTGCAAACTCATTAGAGAGGATATTTCTTTACTGCTTTTATTCATTGTATATGTTTCAAGAGCACCGCTTACAGCAAAAATAAAGATTAAGATGGCCCCTTCTGTCCAATAGCCAATGATTGCTGAACCAATGGCAGCAAAAACCATGAGCATTTCTACATTCAATTCTTTATTCTCAATCGTTTCTTCAATGCCTTCTTTTGCTTTAGCAAAACCGCCGATAATAAATGCAAGAATATAAGCACTGATTGATAAGTTTTCTTGTGGTGCAAGCCAGCCAATTAAAATTAAAACACCGCTGACTACAGCAGCAATTAATTCTAAATGAGGGAGTAATTTTTCTTGGAAAATATTTTCCTCCATTTTTTCATGGGAAAGGATTTTTGTATCTGTTGTCATGTTTGTTCCTCCTGTTTCTTTGTAAAATATTTAGCATTTTCAGCAAAGATGACTATTCTTATTGAGAGAGAGAATCACATTCAATACCTTAAAAAAACACGAAAGCTGCCACCTATTTAGGTGACAGCGTATTTCTATCGAATAATTGTTTATATAATTGGGTTTTTAAGCAGCTTTTACATAATAGGAGCACAGTTGCTTATATTCTATATTCATCCTATCATATTTTATATGCATTTCCTATTAAATTGTTCTAAAAATTTAAAAAGGAAGCGACTCTTGGTTTTAGACTTTAAAAAATGTGAATGGAGATCTTTTTCTATTCACTTATAAAAGATAATTCTTCTGCTTCTGCACCTGCATTGGCAAAATATCGAATTTTAGTTGGAATGAATTTAATAAGCAAATAATTTGGATCACCTGGTCCATCTAACCAGCTGCTTAATTGTTCGTTCCAGATGGTTTCTTTTTTCGTTGGAGACTCTTCTAAAGTTACATCAGCTTCTATTTCGCAATAAGCCCCATTAATTCCACCTTCTTCTAAACCAAGTAAAATGTGGCTTTTGGGATTTTGTTCTAGATCATCTACTTTATGCGTTTTTTTGTTTGTTGCACTATACAATGTTAATTCTTCTGGAAAGAACAGCATAAAACGACTATAAGGTTTATTTTCTTGAATTGTGGCTAATGTCCCAATTTTATGGTTTTTGAATAGATGAACGATTTTCTCTTTTAATGCTTCTTTCAAAATAGAAACACTCCTTTTTCCGGATTCACTCCTATAATTTGTACTTCTATCTTTTTTTATTCCACTCTAGCTTGCAGGTAAACCATTTATTTTTAGATACTATGGAAAAGTATATCAGTTTGTTGGAATATATTTGTAATACTGCACTTAAAGAGACTGAAAAAAAACACGGATGGAAGTTTTCGCTTAATTCCATTTTTATATTCAAAATATGGTAATATTGTTGGTGTTAATGGAAAAATGTCTTATTGCATTCATGTAGTTTATCTTTTGCAGCATAAGGGAAAGTTAACATTTAATGAAGAAACAAGAGAAAGGAAGAGGATAGTATGGTGAATAAAATTTTTATGTTGGCTGCCTTTATAGGGGTGCCATTTTCCATAATCGGCTCGGTATTACACTTGCCGAGTATTTTAATGTTCATTATTTATTGTTTAACCATTATTGCCCTTTCCAGTTTTATGGGGAGAGCAACTGAAAGTTTGGCCATTGTAGCGGGGCCAAGAATTGGAGGCCTATTAAATGCAACTTTCGGCAATGCGGTGGAGTTGATTATTGCGATTTTTGCATTAAGAGAGGGGCTAACGGAAGTAGTATTGGCATCACTTACGGGTTCCGTGCTTGGCAACTTATTATTAGTGGCAGGATTGTCCTTTTTTATTGGGGGAATTAAGTTCAAGAGACAGCATTATAATGTGTTTGATGCTCGTCATAATTCTGGATTGTTAATGTTTGCAGTAATTGTGGCTTTTGTTGTCCCAGAGGTGTTTTCCATGTCAATGGATAAATTAGAAACACAATCACTAAGTGTAGGTATTTCGGTTATATTAATCGTATTATATTTAGCTGCATTACTCTTTAAGCTTGTAACACATAGGGGTGTTTACCAATCTGAGTCATCAGGTACAAACAAAGAAGCTCATGAAGAAGAGCCGGAATGGTCTGTGAAAAAGAGCATATCTATTTTAGCGATTGCGACATTAGCTGTTGCATATGTATCAGAGAATTTAGTACATACATTTGAAGTGGTAGCTGAATCGTTTGGCTGGACGGAGTTGTTTATCGGGATTATTATTGTAGCCATTGTTGGTAATGCAGCAGAACATGCCTCTGCCGTTTTAATGGCTTATAAAAATAAAATGGATATTGCGGTCGAGATTGCGATAGGTTCCACTTTGCAAATTGCCATGTTTGTGGCACCAGTGCTTGTATTAATTTCCTTGTTTTTCCCTACATCGCTGTCTTTAGTTTTTTCATTGCCTGAGCTGGTTGCGATGGCGTCGTCCGTATTGTTGATGATCATTATTTCCAATGATGGAGAAACCAACTGGTTTGAAGGAGCAACCTTGCTTGCGGCTTATTTCATTATGGGGATTGGATTTTATCTATTGTAAAGACGCTGTTAAACAATCATGTGGTTTTTGGGAAGGGAATTTGCGATACTCCTGCTTAAAAAACGGGCTGACAAGACCTCAGTTCAGACGGGTGCGAGCGAGGAGGCTTGCTGGTTCGTCCCCGGAAAGCGAGCAATAAGCTTCGGGAAACCTATTTACATTCATTTTTTTAACAGTGCTTATTTTCAGGGTAGACATCTATGCAAAAAAAATTTGCACCCTGAAGGATGAAAAGAAGCAGATTCTAATTTTTGAAGCGCGGAGCAGTCAGAATACACGAAGACTCCTACGGGATTAGCGAGACAGGTGAGACCCCGCAGGAGCCATGCTCCGAGAAGGCTCACCGCTCGCCCCGTGGAAAGCGAAGTGTATTCTGACTGCGGTCTTTATTTTCAGGGTAGCCATTGTAAAAGGATGAAGATATGCATATTCCTTTAAAGCAAAAAACACTGGGAGAAAATAATTTCCTAGTGTTTTTGGTTTCTATCCATTTAAGCCAAAACAAAAGCCAACCTGCTTTCTTTACAGCAGGTTGGCTTTTTTGTTTCGGATCATCCTTTCCTTATTAAGTTATGTTTTTAACTAAGTATACATTTGAATGAATATATTCTTTTTAGGGAAGTAAATCAAGTCGCTTCCATCGAATCACCAACCTTTTTCCATTTTAGTTTGCGATAAAATAAATCTTGATTGATGAATGCTCAAGAGTATGTTTCGTCCTCCTTTTATATGAGTTTTAAAAAAAGCGATCTGACTAGCTGCCCTCCTTTTATTTGATAAATTAATCATACTATATTTTTTGATTGTTGTAAATATTCTGTTTATTTATTTTTAAAAAAATTGTACAAGTTTTTTAAAGGATGCGCATATGTTTTAAGGACATGATGGATGCGTATCATCGTTTAAAGAGAAGAAGGGGAGATAAGATGTCTTTATTTTATCGTAGTCTTTTTTATCTGCTTGGCCTATTAATCCTATCTTTTGGAGCTACTCTTACAATAAAAGCAAATCTTGGAGCAGGACCATGGGATGCATTAAATGTTGGTCTTTCCCATTTAATCGGCCTGACAATAGGTAGCTGGATTGTTATTATTGGAATTGTCCTGATTATCATAAATGCTTTATTGTTAAAAAAGAGACCAGAGCTCCTATCTTTATTTACCGTTTTTATTTTAGGTTTTTTCGTTGATTTTTGGATGTCCTATTTATTGAACAGCTTTAATTATTTTTATTTTAAAAATCAATTGATCCTGTTGGTTGTTGGATTAATTATTATCGGTTTAGGAATCGCGATGTATTTGCAGGCGAGCTTTCCATTAAATCCAATTGATCATTTTATGGTAAGCATCCAAAAAAAATTCGGCATGAATATTATGGCAGCTAAACTTATAGGTGAAATATTAGCATTGTTGTTTGCTGTACTTGTAAATGGGCCGATTGGTGTGGGAACGGTCATTATTGCATTTGGCATTGGCCCTGCTATACAGTTTTTTCATCCATACTGCAGCAGCATCATGAACCGTTTATCCCACTCTTAACGCCACCTCAAGATGCTGAGAAAACGAGGAAGCTAGGTGGGGGGATAACTTGCCCGTAAAGGTCCGAGGGAGGTATACAGACTAAGGTCGCCACTTCCTGTGGCAACGTTTGTGTGATCCACATCCTGTGGACCGCAAGCTTTCCATCAGTGGGGGAAGAACCCTCCGCTGATGGAAGGTTCAATTTATCGATAAAATAATTGGACTTTTATTTTCCAAAATGCTTGGACTGACTTTGCTGAAAAAATTTGTTTGAAAAATAATGGATAAGAAAGGCGAACTCCGAAAAAAATAACGATAAAGAATAGTTATTGTTATAGAAGGGAGTTCTAACCTTGAGTAAAAAAATTTCGTTTGTCTTATTAACTCTTATTTTGATGCTTTCCATTTTAACACCTGTATATGCAAAAAATGATAAGAATAAGCAAGAGGAATTGCCTAAATCAAAATTGGTGGTGGTTCCAAATTCTGTAATGAATATAACGAAAGAAAACACATACCCAAATCCAGCACAGGATATGCCGAGGCTGCAGCCAAGTGACTTAACACAGCAGCTCATTGATTCATCAAAAGTAAAAATTGAAAATCCCGATTTAATCCGCATGCTTAATGAATCGACGGTGAACAGTTCTCCATTTGCATTAGGTTATAAAGCAATTGTGTATTTAGGACAGTGGCCATTAAATTATGAATCCACTGAAACTGCACCAAATTGGGAGTATCAAAAAATAAATACGAATTTTTTTGACAATAGAGGCGGTAAGGCACCTTATCAAATTCATTATGTACAAGAAGCGCAAAAGCTTGTTAGAGGCGGTTTAACTGCAAAAATTCCAAGTGCTGAAGATGTGAAAAAAATGATGCTTGTGAAAGCAACCCAAAATTCCGGTTTGCCTCTTGCATTTGAGACTGTTATTGGAACAGGAACAAAAAAAGACCAAGTATATAATATTCCGTCCAAAAAACTAGGCTATCTTTACGGATATGCACCTGCAGTTAATGAAAAGGGAAAAGTGACGTATGGAGAAGTTTATTTAATGCTAAAAGGCAGAAAAAAGACGATTATCGTGAAGAATGTGACATCACAAGGCATCGGAGCATGGATTCCGGTACAAGATCATGTGTCCTTTGGATTTCTCGCAAGTGATAAACCAAGATAAAGTATAGCTTCAGCACAACAGTCGGGGAAGTTTTCATGTACCACTTGTTGCTGAGATAAAAGTATTGTAGGTATATAAGCATTAACAAAAAGGATGCAGAAATAGGGCTCTGCATCCTTTTTGTTGAACTTATTTTGTTATAAGTGCTTTTCTTGTAAGAAAATCAACACCTTGGTAATAGCTGTTTTTAACTAAAACATTTGGACCTAAACAGCGGACACTCGGACAATGGCAATTAAGAGAATGAGCCAAGTCTGTCTGCAGCCATTTTTGAAAGATGGCTTCCAGATTATCTTGCTGGATATTTCCTAAAGCAGGAGTATCCCCAAAATCGGTTACAATAACGTCACCAGTAAAAATATTAATATTTAAACGAGATCGTCCGTCCGGATCGTTCCGTACGGTTACATTTTTACTGTTGTACAAACGATTTAAAAGCTGTAAATCTTCTTCTTTAGAGTTGCACGGATAAAAGGGTAGAGTGCCAAATAGCATCCAGACCTTTTCATCGCGAATATCTAAAAGATGGTGTATGCTTTCCCGAATTTCTTCAAGGGATAATGTTTCTAAGGTGGATGCAAAGTCAGATGGATACATAGGGTGCACTTCATGGCGTTGACACTTCATTTCATCGACAATTTGACGATGGATATGCTCTAAATAAGGAAGTGTGCGCTTATTTAACATCGTTTCTGCAGAAACTACGACACCGGCTTCTACTAATGCCCTGCTGTTTGTAATAATCGTTTGAAACAGCTTGCTTCTTTGCTCATAGGATGGTTTTCTTGCCATCATGGCAAATCCTCTTTCCGCAAATTCTTCCTCTGTTCCCCAGTTATGCGAAATATGGAGAACATCTAAAAACGGAATAACTGGTCCATATCGATCAAGGCTTAATGTTAAATTAGAATTTAATTGTGTTTTAACGCCTCGGCTGTGCGCATACTTAAATAAAGGCACCACATAATTTTCAACCGATTTTCTGCTCATCATCGGCTCTCCTCCTGTGATGCTGATGGAACGAAGATGAGGAATTTCCTCTAATCGCTTTATTAATAAGTCAATTGGAAGTGCATTCGGGTCTTTTGGCTGAAGGGTATAACCTACCGCACAATGTTCACAACGCATATTGCATAAAGTAGTGGTTGTAAATTCAATATTTGATAGCGTCAGCTTTCCGTGCTGCTCGATATCCATATAGGCTTCCCACGGATCAATACTTGGGTTAATGGATGGTTTTTGAGAAATCATTGTTTAACTCCTTCTTCCTTCAAATCTTTAGTCATTATTGAGCGAAATGGTTGGATTGTCAAACCTTTTTGTTTAAAAAAATTCCAGCAGGGAATGGTACAAGTAAAAATGCAAAGGGAGATGAACTGCATGTCTAATGAAACAAAAAGAAACAGCAAACTAATAGCTGGAATGGTAATTGGCGGCATCATTGGCACAACATTTTCCCTAATGGATAAGTCAACAAGAAAAAATGTGCTAGTAAAAATGGAAACGATAAAAAACTGTTCGAATCGAATGATGCAGGAATTAAAAGAAAATCCTTCGGAAGTGAAAGATAAACTTAGTGAAAAGCTTCACTATACATCAGTTGTATTGAAAGATGCCTTGCGTGAAGGACAAGCATTATATGATCATATTCAACATACAGTAAGTCTAAGAGCGAATGACGTGAAAGAAATCGCACAAGATACAATGGATACGTATTATCAATCAAAGCAACAATTGCTGGCCATTTCAGAAAAATTTAAAGAAGCCGGCAATACAGTTAAAATTCCATCAATAGATGAGGAAGTAAATGAGAACAATACCAACTTGCCTGCCGTTCAAGGAAATAGGATGGTAAATAATCACCCCGTTCTTTAAATCCATATGTAGGGATAAAAGCATCTATTCACCGTTCAGAAAAAGTTCAATTAGAGAATCTTAGACTGCTCGAAACCGTTTATCCCACTCTTAACCCCACCTCAAGATGCCGAGAAATCGAGGAAGCTAGGTAGGGGATAACTGCCCATAAAGGTCCGATAAGTGCAACTAACCATCAGTGGGGGTTGAGGAAAAACCCCCACTGATGGAAGTTTACTTTATCACAGTACCATTTGCATTCTTAACCTTTGGAAAAGCAAAGTTTCAGGTTTAAGTAATGAGCATCAAAGCAAGGCGAACAACAAAGAAATCGAATGTTTGTAGACAGCTTACTATATTAATAGTTTATCATAAAGCAAAAACCTCCGTCAGTGTGATAGTGCTTTAACACTGATGCATGTCTATGTAGAATGAAGGAAAAGATCACCAAATGAAAAAGACAATGGTGATCTTTTTTTTGATTCATTTTGTTAAAGGATAAGAAAGTATAAGTTTTCTGAAGCCTGACAAGTGTCTAGCGCAAGCGCCCTATCGACTTCAACGCTTCCCCTCACCTCGCTTGCGTAGTCAACATCGACGCTTGCGCTTTTCTTATTAGTTGATTCCCTAAGGTGTAAAAGGCAGAAGAATGTGTAAACCTATATAATAGAAAAAAGAAAAGAAAGCATTGCCGAATGGAAAAAAGTTCGGTAGGATGATAACGAAAGTGAAAGGAGAGGAAATACTTTGGGCAGTTCCATAACAGGAAAAAATGAACAAGTAGATTTTTTAAAAACAAGATTAAATATGTTTATGGAAGTTTTGGATGCGATTGATCCAGAAGAAGCAGAGCTAGAAGATATTGATCGTCTAATTGAAATGATTGATGATATAGAATCCAAATGCAATGAATTTAAGCATAGAGACTTATAAAGTGAACCTTTCCATCAGTGGGGGTTTTACTGCCCGTTAAGAGTTGGATAAAAAATGTCAATTATGTAAAGACCTCAGTACACGAGTAATATTGAGGTCTAATCCTCTTTTTCTTTCCTTCAAAAAAATCCCTCATTAATGAAAGCGCCATTTCATTTACTTAGCAGTTTTATAATAATAAATGCGTGAAAACGATTGTGAATTACTTCTCACGATTTGACAGGAAGAGTATAATTTTTAGTAGAAGGTATTCCTATTGCTTCGATAGGTGGAACAACAACAACATTCGTCAAAATAGGGTGGAGGGGGCAATAACATGAATGTAGAAAATTTAACACGAAGCATCTATCAATTAATTGTAGAGACATCAACAAATCTTCCGAAAGATGTACGAAGAGCAATAAAAAAAGCAAAGGCATTAGAAAGTGCCGGCACTCGGTCTGCAATGAGCTTAGCAACAATTACCCAAAATATCAGCATGGCAGATGAAGAAGTGTCGCCAATCTGCCAAGATACGGGTTTGCCGACATTTAAAATTAAAACACCTATTCAATCGAATCAGCTGGAAATAAAAGCAGCCATCTATAAAGCGATGATAGAAGCAACTGAAAAAGGGAAACTAAGGCCGAATTCTGTTGATTCCTTAACGGGAGAAAATAGCGGGAACAACTTGGGAGCAGGCACACCTGTTATTAAATTTGAGCAATGGGATAAAGATTATATCGAAATGGCGTTAATTTTAAAAGGAGGGGGATGTGAGAATAAAAATATTCAATACAGTCTTCCATGTGAACTTGAAGGATTAGGAAGAGCAGGGCGAGATTTAGATGGCATCCGCAAATGCATCATGCACTCTGTCTACCAGGCGCAAGGGCAAGGATGCAGTGCCGGTTTTATTGGCGTTGGAATTGGCGGAGACCGTTCAGCTGGCTATGATTTAGCCAAAGAGCAGCTTTTCCGTTCTGTGGAAGATACAAACCCAATACCTGAGCTTGCTTCCCTTGAAGAATATGTGATGGAAAATGCCAATAAGCTTGGCATTGGGACAATGGGCTTTGGTGGAGAAACGACACTTTTAGGCTGTAAGGTAGGAGTAATGAACAGAATTCCAGCAAGCTTTTTCGTTTCTATTGCCTATAATTGCTGGGCTTTCCGTCGTTTAGCTGTAAAAGTGCATGCAGATACTGGCGCAATTTCTGAATGGAAATATCAAGACGGGGAAAAAATAGATTTTACGAAAGAAGAAAATCAGCAGGCAAATGATAAGGAAGAAATGATCACCCTGCAAGCCCCAATTAGTGAAGAAGCTATCCGCCAATTAAAGGTTGGCGATGTTGTCAAAATCAATGGAATGATGTATACAGGCAGGGATGCGATACATAAGCATTTAAGTACAAATGATGCTCCAATTGATTTAAATGGGCAAATTATTTATCATTGTGGTCCAGTTATGCTAAAAGACGAGGATGGGAAATGGCATGTAAAAGCAGCAGGACCAACAACAAGCATCCGAGAGGAGCCTTATCAAGGCGATATTATGAAAAAATTCGGCATTCGTGCTGTTATCGGCAAAGGCGGAATGGGTGCGAAAACGTTAAAAGCTTTAGAAGAGCATGGAGGCGTTTATTTAAATGCCATTGGCGGTGCAGCCCAATATTATGCAGACTGTATTAAATCCGTTGAAGGAGTGGATTTAATGCAATTTGGGATTCCAGAAGCAATGTGGCATTTACGCGTAGAAGGCTTTAAAGCAGTAGTAACAATGGATTCACACGGCAATTCCCTTCATCAAGATGTGGAAAAGTCCTCATTGGAGAAATTGGCCCAATTTAAAGAACCTGTTTTTAAATAACTAAGTCAGCTGCTAGTAGTATTTTCTAGCAGCTGCTTTATTATGCAGAAATAAATTTTCACAAATTAACCAAGCATTTTTTCCTTTTGAACACAAACAATAAGAGAAAGCTTTGAAGTAAGGAGGAAAAAAATGAAGATTTTAATAAAATATTGTATGATGCTATTCCTTATTTTATTTGTTGGATTACAACATGCATTTGCGAATGTTTCCAATAGTCCAATCCATTGGGGATTTAAAAAAGCAGCCAATGAGCAGCCGGCAGAAGCAGGCAAAGAATTAGACGAGCTGCTGAATAAATATGGAGCATATTATAAAGACAGCGCAGATAAAAAAGTGCTGTATTTAACATTTGATAATGGATACGAAAACGGCTATACAGGAAAAATATTAGATGTATTAAAAAAAGAACAAGTACCAGCTACTTTTTTTATAACCGGCCATTATTTAAAAAGCGCATCTGATTTAGTAAAAAGAATGGCGAATGAAGGCCATATTATCGGCAACCATTCCTATCATCATCCAGATTTCACCCAAATTTCTGATGAAAAGTTAAAAGCAGAATTACAAAGTGTAGCAGCCGAAACGGAAGCATTGACTGGTAAAAAAGGCATGATCTATCTGCGTCCGCCGCGGGGAGTATTCAGTGAACGTACGCTTCAGTTAGGAAAAGAACTCGGGTATACACAAGTATTCTGGTCATTGGCTTTTGTTGATTGGAAAACAGATCAGCAAAAAGGCTGGAAATACAGCTATGATAATATCATGGCACAAGTGCATCCAGGATGCATAATGCTTCTTCATACCGTTTCAAAAGATAATGCAGAAGCGCTGGAACAAGCTATTCAAGAGTTAAAGAAAAGAGGCTATACATTTAAAAGCCTAGATGATTTAACGCAGAAAAGTGAAGTTGAGGAAGGCATTATGAACTAAGCAGATCCGATTTGGGTCTGCTTTTTGGATGATTAGCGTGGGATGAAAATTAGCATTTCTTGTCGATAAAAAACTATATCTAAAAAATTGAAACGAAATCAGCAAAAACTGAAACAATAAACAGGAAAACTGAAACAATAGATATTTTCCAGGAATCAAAGCGGTAGAATTTCCACTAATAGCCATGCTATAATACGGAAAAAAGAGAACGGATGATTCATTTTGCGGAGAATGGAATTTGCAGGACCATATAATTTCGATTTAGTTTTAAGCCGTTTAGCATTAGATCCCTTACATCAAGTAGATGTAGCCGACAGAAGTGTGAAAGTACCTCTTTTCATAGAAAAAAAGCCATTTGTTGCAACAGTAAAGGCAGTAGGAACAACGGAACACCCTGCATTTGAAGTGAATGGAATAGAAGGAGAAATGGAAGAGAAGCTTATACAAGAATTAAAGCGCATTTTTCAATGGGATATCTCCTTGTTGTCCGTTTATGAGCATTTTCAACAGACAGATTTAAAGAAACTATTTGAAACTCATTTTGGCACTCCGCTAGTATTAGATTTTCATCCTTATAATTGTTTAGTAAAATGCATTGTCCATCAGCAATTAAATTTGAAATTTGCTTATACGCTTACCCATCGATTTGTAACTACATATGGTTTTCAAAAAGAAGGAGTTTGGTTTTACCCGCAGCCGGAAAGAGTGGCAGAACTAACAGTGGAAGAGTTAAGAGAGCTGCAATTCAGTACGCGGAAAGCAGAATACGTCATAAACCTCTCCAAACAAATCGTTAATGGCAATCTTCAGTTAGACAATTTGCAGCAAAAATCAGATGAAGAAATTATGGCAGAACTGCTTCCTTTAAGAGGAATAGGTCCATGGACGGTGCAAAACTTTTTACTATTTGGACTTGGAAGAAACAATTTATTTCCGATTGCTGATATCGGCATTCAAAATGCGATCAAAAAACTGCTGCAGTTAGAAAAAAAGCCAACAAAAGAGCAAATGGAAGAATTAATCGTAAATTGGCATCCTTATTTAAGCTATGCCTCTCTTTATTTATGGAGAAGCATCGAGTAATACTGGATATTCGAAAAAAGAAGTTTTATTATTAAAGGATGATTTCTAGTAATAAAAGAACGGAGCATTAAAAATATGAAAGAAAAAAAGCAAACAAGTACGGTTAAATTGACACAAGGTCAAACTTTTCCTTTAACCATAAAACGGTTAGGCATTAATGGTGAGGGTGTCGGTTATTTTAAACGGCAGGTTGTATTTGTGCCAGGCGCCCTTCCAGGAGAAGAAGTGGTAGTGGAAGCAACAAAGGTACAGCCGAAGTTTTCAGAAGGCAAAATAAAAAAAATCCGCAAATCGTCTCCATTTCGGGTAAAAGCCCCATGCCCGATTTACGAGCAATGCGGAGGCTGCCAGCTGCAGCATTTAGCTTATGATCAGCAGCTAAAGGAAAAACGGGATATTGTCATTCAATCAATGGAACGGCATACAAAGCTGAAAGTGGACAAAGTTGATATTCGTCAAACGATTGGCATGAAAGATCCATGGAATTATCGCAATAAAAGCCAATTCCAAATGGGACAGCAGAAAAACGGCAAAATTATTGCAGGTTTATACGGCTTGGATTCCCACCGTTTGGTTCCGATTCAAAACTGTATGGTCCAGCATCCTTTAACAAATAAAGTATCGGAAGAAGTAAGAAAGATTTTAGAAGAGCTGCAAGTGCCAATATACAATGAACGAACACAAAAAGGGATAGTCCGGACGATCGTAACCCGAGCAGGCTTTCAATCAGGCGAAGTGCAAGTAGTATTAATCACCACACAAAAAGAAGTGCCGCGGAAAAAGAAAATCATGGCAGAAATTCAAAAGAGACTGCCAGAAGTAAAATCCCTTGTACAAAATATTAACGGAAACAAAACCTCGCTTATTTTTGGCGAAAAAACATTGCATTTAAGCGGAGAAGAGGTTATTCAAGAAACATTGGGGGATTTAAATTTCGAATTATCCGCACGAGCATTTTTTCAATTAAATCCAGTCCAAACCGTAGCGTTATACGATGAAGTAAAAAAAGCTGCAGGGCTAACAGGAAAAGAAAAAATAGCCGATGCATATTGCGGAGTTGGCACAATCGGATTATGGCTGGCAGAAGGTGCAAGTGAAGTGCGGGGAATGGACACAATTGAAGCAGCTATCACGGATGCGCAAAAAAATGCAGCACGCCACGGAATTGAAAATGCCACTTATGTAACAGGCACAGCCGAGCACTGGCTGCCCAAATGGGTAGAAGAAGGATGGCGACCAGACACAGTGGTAGTCGATCCACCGCGAACAGGCTGCGACCGCAAATTATTAGATGCCATAAAAAAAGTAAAACCGAAGAAATTTGTGTACGTATCATGCAATCCATCTACACTGGCAAAGGATATTGATTATTTATCGAAGGAATATAAAGTCGAGTATATTCAGCCGGTGGATATGTTTCCGCATACGGCGCACGTAGAGTGCTGTGTGTTGCTTGAAAAAAAATAGAAGATATGTATGAGTTCGAGAATCTATAGTAGATTCTCGGACTTCCGTCTTCTTTGATTTCGATACGTTCTATGAGTTTGTGTAGAAATATTTCATCAAGTATTGGGTTTCGAATAAAATCTTCAAATTGTTTTTGTAACTCGTTGAAATTAAGTGCCTCTTTCTGGCGGTGTAGAGTTTCTCCCAATATCTGTTTTTCTTCTGTTAGTTTTGATATAGAAGTGTTACAATCCTCAATCAGTAATTGATATTCTTCATTTTCAATTTCCTTACGGATTTTTTCTCTAAGTGCATTCACTTTATCCTGTTTAAGTCTTTCGATTTCATCATCAATTTTTAAGAACCTCTTTTGGTCACGTTGAAAGATCTTAGAGATTTTCTTTTCAATTTCTTTTTGAAAAGAGTTTGAATTCAGCGATGAAAACATGTTACGGATATCTTGTGTAATGGCTTCAACCAAATCCTCTTCCTTAATATGATGATCAGAGCATTGAGTGTATCCATGTTTATTATATGTTCCGCAAATATAACCTTTACGGTTTGACTTGAAATGCATACTTTTACCACAACATGCACAGAAGGAGACATTGGTAAATAAATGCTTTTTAGCGTAAGGGCGTTTTCGTTTTCGTTCTTTTATGAGTTGTTGCACAACTTTAAAATCTTCTTTAGAAATTATTGCTTCGTGAGAGTCATTGATAATTACATAGTTTGAAGGATCTATTTGTTTACGTTGGTCGGTTGTTACATTAACAGTTGTTTCCCTGTGCTGGACAAGATCCCCAATATAATGAGGATTTTCTAATATCTTTCTTACAGATGAACCATGCCATACTAAACCCGCATTACTTTTCCCTGCAACTTGTGAAGGGGTTGGGATTTTTTCCTCGATTAGCTCTCTTGCTATACTGTCATATCCCTTTCCAGAGAGGTATGAGTTATAGATTCTACGTACTATATCAGAAGTATAATCCTTTTTTACTTTGAGTTTTTTGTTCTCGATATAATAACCGTAAGGCGGTATAGAGCCATTAAACTCAGCATTTTTAATTTTGGTATTAAGGGCGGTTTTTACACGCTCACTTGTTCTTTGGGATTCTTGTTCATACATCCAAGCGTATAATCCAAACATTTGAGTATTGCCTGAAAGTGTATCGATTGCACCATCTAAAGTTAGAATGTGGATGTCTCGAACTTCTGCGAGATTTTTGATTTCGTATGAAAGTTGTCCATTTCTTGCTAAACGTGACAATTCTTTTGCTAAGATTATATCGAACTTCTTCTCCTTAGCATCAGTTATCATGCGTTTCAGTTCAGGGCGTTTTTTGGTCTTTGTGCCTGATTGAATATCTAAATAGATATCATAAAGATCCCAACCCTTTTCTGATAGCAGGTTCATGAATAGTTCTTTTTGATTAGTCAAAGATTGTTTTTGTTCTGCCTTATTTGTTGATACACGTATATAAACTGCACATTTCATGCCACTAACTCTCCTTCCGTAGCAGAGTCAGTGGAATTCACCTTGTTATTAGCATAGGATTTGGAAATTAATGTGTCAACTTTTTCATTAAGGATGGACTTTAAAATGCTTTCGAGGGTAATGGTAGATTCATTGTTGAAGATTCTTTCGATTTTCATTGGGGAAATCCTCCTTTGTGATTTATTAGTATTTAAAGGTATTATTGCTTTTTTGTTTTGGATAGTTGGTAAATTTATTATGGGAAACTGAGGGTGAATGTTTAGAAGCATATGAGTGACTATGGGGGATTAAGAGAGGGATTGTAGAAATGGGTTTTCGTCAATAGACAATACTTCAACTCTACTTGAATAAAGAGTATCAAAAACATCGTTAATAAGATTCAACTTCCTTGAAAATCTTGATACAGTTTTTACAACCACCAAGTCAAACTTCTTTTCTGAAGCATCTTTTAGTAGTTGTTGTAGACCTGGTAGATCAATCGAATTACCGCTTCCTACATCCTGGTAAACAGACTGTAATAACAAACCATGACTTTTAATAAACGCCCTACAATGATTAATTTGATCTTCCAATGTTTGCTGATTATCCTGATTGCAATTTGTTCGTACATAAACCGCACATTTCATTTTCTTCTCCTCCTTTAAATGATTTTCATTATTGTTTAAAGTCTGTTTGCGGTTTTTCAATTAAAGATCTCCTAATGATAGATTTTTAGTAATAAAGAATGATTAAGAGGTAGAGTCTGTTGCAACTCTTATATTTATTATATTGGTGTTGAGAACATTTTCAATAGCTCATGTGTCGAACCTTTTATATTACAGGTATTTGTGTTATATAACTATGGTTCTAACCCCTTTTTTTACAGAGAAAAATAGACAAGATAGCATAAGGCTAACTTGTCTTTAATTTATAAATCTCTATATAGTAGTAAATGCGTTGTAAAGCTACTAAAACAATATAGAACCAAAAGCGAATAGTAGAATCCTTGACTTACCTTTACAATAGCATTATTAAATCGCTGAAACTGCGGTTGTAAGGAAAAATAAATATGGGTGGTTCGGGAAAAAAACATATACGTCGGTGGCTCCTTCTTATACAAGAAACCTTATGAATCAAGGAGTTTACTGATATGAAAGATCATCTCGTTTACTTCCCGTAACCTTTAACATCAGAACTAAAAGGAGGAAAATAGCTTGCTTCATACAGCACACTTTTATTTAGATTTAACGAGAGAGGAGTTGCATATTCTCGAAAATCATTTAGGAGTATCATATGAGGACATTGGCAGTAAAGCTGATGAATATGCAGATGGATTTAAAACTTGGGTAACAAAAAAATATGGGACAAGACTTCACTTCATTATTGATTTTATTAAGTTATTAGGTAAGCCAAACATTAGAGAATCAGACTATTTAGAAGCAGACGAAAAGCTAAAAGGCTTCATATTTTATTTATTCCTGGATCAAGAGTATTATAATAGAGTTGTTCTAATCCGAATCGATTATCGATTGGATGTACGGATACCCGAAAACCACCGTAAAGCGATATTGTACCTGTATAAAAAGACAGCGGTAAAGCATCGACATCAAAAGCGATATGATCAATATGGTACAACTATCTACTTTAATTCCAAAAGCATTCAGGGAACTTGTTATGATAAGGAGGTGCATGTTCATATAATGGGAAGGGAGATAGAAGATTATGAGAAGGGCATTCTTCGATTTGAAGTACGATTAGAAAATCGCCATTTGAAATATATGAAATATAGACAAGGAAAAGAAAAATGGTTAGAAGAATATTTTAAACAAGAATTGTACGTTAAGTACATGAAGCAGTACCTCGGAACATTAGTTCACAGTGGTGATTATTTTAAAATTTCAAGTGCAAGAAAGATTATCAATGGAAGCAGTCTGAAAGTAAAAGAACAAGAAAAACTGCTCGAATTCCTTCGCTATGTTTCACGTTATGGCATTGAAAAGGCAAAAGAGAAGTACACAGGTTACTACTTCAACAAATTCCTCAATCAATTAAAACACCTCAATATCAATCCAATCCTAATTCCAAGAGACAGAAAAGATTTCCCTTCATTTATGAGAAACCCCTTTACTATTTGACAATAGGCAAAAAACCCCCCTTCTTTCCTACTAATTAACACATTCATTCCCAAATATTTGCTACAATAATGATTAAGAAGGAATATTGGTTTGGAGGGGTAGGGTTGGCGAAAAAACTTTCAGAACGTGATATTTGTACTAAATTTATTACCCCCGCTCTGATAAATGCAGGGTGGGATTTACATAAGCAGATAAGAGAAGAAGTTACCTTTACGGCAGGTCGTATTGTTGTCAAAGGAAAGAGGCACGTTAGAAGGAAAAGTAAACGTGCAGATTACATTCTTTTTCATAAACCGAACCTTCCGCTTGCCATTATTGAAGCAAAAGATGGGGAGTCTTCCGTTGGCAGCGGAATGCAACAGGGTTTGGAATATGCGGAAGCATTGGATATCCCCTTTGTTTTCAGTAGCAATGGGAAAGGCTTTTTATTCCATGATCGTACAGGACTAAGCAACCAAATGGAAAAAGAGCTAAAATTAGAACAGTTCCCTTCACCTGAGATGTTATGGAATATGTACAAACAGTGGAAAGGGATAGATGAAAATGCTGAACAAGTTATCACACAAGAGTATTACAGTGATGGTAGTGGGAAAACACCACGCTATTATCAACGAATCTCAATTAATAGAACTGTTGAGGCGATTGCAAAAGGGCAAGATCGAGCGTTACTTGTATCGGCTACAGGGACAGGAAAGACTTTCATCGCTTTCCAAATCATATGGAGACTTTGGAAGTCTCGAATGAAGAAGCGTATTCTTTTCCTCGCTGATCGTAACATATTGGTAGATCAAACAATGGCAAATGATTTCAAGCACTTTGGTGATAAAATGACCAAGATAAAAAACCGCAAAGTCGATAAATCTTATGAAATTTACCTTGCCTTGTATCAAGCGGTGACGGGTACTGATGATATGAAAAACATTTATAAGGAGTTTTCACCTGATTTTTTCGACCTTATCGTAATAGATGAAGCACATCGAGGTAGTGCAAAGGAAGACAGTGCATGGCGTGATATTCTTGAATATTTCAGTTCAGCTACTCAAATTGGCCTTACAGCTACACCAAGGGAAACTAAGGAAGTTTCTAACATTGATTATTTTGGCGAACCTATTTACACATATAGCTTGAAGCAAGGCATTGATGATGGGTTTCTTGCCCCTTATCGGGTAATTCGCTACACCATAGATCGGGATGTCGATGGATGGCGACCAACCAAAGGACAACGTGATAAACACGGAAATGAAATTGAAGACCGAATTTATAATGCAAAAGACTTTGACCGTAATCTGGTACTTGAACAACGCACTGTACAGGTGGCTAAGAAAGTGACCGAATATTTGAAGAAGACTGATCGTTTTCAAAAAACAATTGTCTTTTGTGTCAATATTAAACATACTGAACGAATGCGGGAAGCACTTGTGAATGAAAACCAGGATTTAGTGAAAGAAAGTCATAAATACATTATGCAAATCACAGGGGATAATGACGAAGGAAAAGCTGAACTTGATAATTTTATTGATCCAAGTAGCAAATATCCTGTGATAGCTGTCACATCAAAGTTGATGACAACAGGTGTTGATGCTCAAACATGTAAATTGATTGTACTTGATAGTAACATCAATTCGATGACCGAGTTTAAGCAAATAATTGGAAGGGGTACAAGGGTAAACGTAGAATATGGAAAATTTTCTTTCACCATCATGGATTTTCGTAATGTAACCAACTTGTTTGCGGACAAAGATTTTGACGGTGATCCTGTTCAAATCTATGTCCCAAAAGATGGAGATGACCTTGTTCCTCCTGATATAGATGAAGATGAAGGTATTGACGAACCTATTGATAATCCCCCATCATTTGGAGGCAGCGGTAATGGGGGTGGGGTTGGTGAGGATATATATGGTGATGGTTGGGAAAAACCTCGTACTTATTATGTGAACAGCGTACCCGTTCAAGTGATTAATGAAAGAGTCCAATATTATGGTGATAATGGTGAATTGATTACTGAATCACTAACAGATTATACGAAAAAGACCGTTCAAAAAGAATTCCGTACACTTGATGACTTTATCCAATCTTGGAGTAAAGCAGATAAAAAGGATGCAATCATTGAAGAGTTATTAGAACAGGGTGTATTATTAGACGAGCTTCAAGAAGAAGTAGGAAAAAACTATGATCCATTTGATCTTATATGCCATGTAGCGTTTGAACAAAAACCGCTAACTCGTAAGGAGCGAGCAAATAACGTTAAAAAACGTGATTACTTTGCAAAATATAGTGAAACAGCAAGGGCAGTGTTAGAGGCTTTACTGGAAAAATACGCTGATGAAGGTATTGAACATATTGAAAGTATTGAAGTGTTAAAACTACGACCGTTTGATGAACATGGTTCCTTAATGGAAATCATCAAATCGTTTGGCGGAAAGAAACAATATTTACAAGCAGTTCAGGAATTAGAACAGCAAATTTATATGACAGCTTAATTAGAATTTCATAATGGAGGAATTGCAACATGTCAATATCAAACACAATTAAATCCATCCAAGATATTATGCGTCAGGATGTAGGCGTAGACGGTGACGCACAGCGTATTGCCCAACTGGTTTGGATGATTTTTTTGAAAATCTTTGCAGATAAAGAAGCAGAATTAGAGATATTAGAAGATGATTACCAGTCTCCTATACCAGAAAATCTCTGTTGGGAAAATTGGGCCGCTAACGAAGAGGGAATGACTGGAGATGAATTGTTAGACTTTGTAAACAATGAATTGTTCCCTACGTTAAAGGAACTACCTGATGTAGAATCAGGCACAAGAGGTCATATTGTCAAAGAAGTGTTTCGAGACAGCTTTAATTATATGAAAAGTGGCACACTTATGCGTCAAATCATCAATAAAATCAATGAGATAGACTTTAACAGTTCAGAAGACCGCCATCTTTTTAATGATTTTTACGAGTCATTTTTAAAAGATCTTCAATCAGCAGGAAATGCAGGTGAGTTTTACACACCAAGAGCAGTGACACAATTCATGGTTGATATGGTAAACCCTCAGTTGGGAGAAAAAGTGCTTGATCCTGCAACGGGAACAGGTGGATTTCTTAAAAGTGCTATCGAACATTTGATGAAACAAGCGAACAATCCAGAGGAAAGAAAAATTGTCCAAAACTCTATATTTGGTATTGAAAAAAAGCAATTACCCCATACTTTATCGGTGACAAACTTAATATTAAATGATGTAGATGTACCGAATATTCGCCATGATAACTCTCTATCCCGACCAATTCGTGATTATAGCCCAAAAGATAAGGTGGATTGTGTTACTACCAATCCTCCTTTTGGTGGTGTAGAAGAGGATGGAATTCAAGCTAACTTCCCGACTGCCTTTAGAACAAAGGAAACTGCTGATTTGTTCATGGTACTAATCATGACTTTGTTAAAAGATGGTGGAAGGGGTGCTGTTGTACTTCCAGACGGATTTCTATTTGGTGAGGGTGTTAAGACAAGAATTAAAGAAAAACTGCTTGAAGAATGTAATTTACACACCATTGTAAGGCTTCCTAATGGGGTTTTTGCACCGTATACAAGCATTCGTACTAACCTCTTATTCTTTACAAAGGGGGAGCCTACAAAGGAAATTTGGTATTATGAACACCCTTATCCAGAAGGGCAAAAATCGTATTCGAAAACCAGACCAATCCGAATTGAAGAATTTGACCGAGAGAAAGCATGGTGGAACAATCGGGAAGAAAATGAATATGCATGGAAAGTTACGATAGAAGAAATTAAGGATAAAAGTTATAATCTTGACAACAAAAACCCCCACTCGAAAGAGGAGGAATTGCTTGAACCAGAAGTTGCTCTACAGAAGTATTTGGAATCTGTTGAAAGAGTAAAGGAAGCAAAGCAACAGTTGGTTGATGAATTATCAGCGATTCTTAAAGAAGGTTCTCGTAAATGACTGCAATTTTAGAACACTTTCATGAAGTTGTAAATACACCAGAGGATGTTGAAAAGGTAAAAAAGTACATCCTTCAATTGGCAATGCAGGGGGAATTGGTTGAACAAGATCCACATGATGAAACTGCATCCGAAATCTTAAAGAAGATTTCGGAAGAGAAACAACGTTTAATTAAAGAAAAGAAATTAAAAAAGACTAAGCCCTTACCACCTCTATCAGATGAAGAATCCCTTTATGAACTCCCAAATAATTGGAAGTGGATAAGGTTAGGGGATATTTCAAAAAATATTCACTATGGACATACAGCTTCGGCTACTACAGAAAATACAGGTGTTAAATTTGTACGAATCACTGATATTCAAGACAGTAGAGTAATATGGGGGAATGTTCCGTACTGTGGTATAGATGAAAAGAAATTAAGCGATTTAGTTCTTTCAAATAATGATATATTGATTGCCAGAACAGGTGGTACAATTGGCAAATCGTTTATAGTTGAAAACATTGAGCAGACAGCAGTTTTCGCATCATATCTAATAAGAGTTGTGCTATTTGAAGAGAATTTTCCTAAATATATAAAGCTATTTCTTGAATCCGATTTATATTGGAACCAAATTGCAAGTAAGTCACAAGGAACTGGACAACCTAACGTAAATGCAGTCTCACTTGCAAATTTGGTTATGCCTTTGCCTCCAATAAACGAACAAAAAAGAATTTTTAATAAGGTTAATGAACTGTTTGAACAATGTGACCAATTAGTTGTCAATCTCGTTAAAAAGCAAACGACATCGGCATTGTTAAACAAAAGTGTCTTCACAAGAATACAGAATCACATCAACCCTGAACAAATGAATGACTTACTTTTTGCAGTGAAGAATATTGAACACCTTTGTAACGATAAAGAAAGTATAGATCAACTACGTAACGCAATCTTAACTCTTGCTGTCCAAGGGAAATTGGTAGAGCAAGATGTGAATAATAGACCTGCTTCTATGTTAGTAGAAAAGATAAAAGAAGAAAAGGACAGACTGTTAGCAGAGAAAAAAATCAAAAAAGAAAAACAACTACCTACGATAAGGGATGAAGACATTCCATTCAAACTTCCACAAGGATGGGAATGGGTAAGATTGGGAGATATAACTACTAAACTGGGAGCGGGTAAAACGCCTTCTGGTGGTCAAAAGGGTTATGTTCAAAAGGGAGTTAAATTTATTCGTTCACAGAATGTATGGAATGATGGTTTATTACTGGAAGGTATAGCCCATATAACTCCAGAAACACATGAAAGCATGAGTGGAAGTGCTGTACAACCAAAGGATATACTACTGAACATCACAGGTGCTTCTATTGGTAGAAGTTCTCTTGTACCTGATAACTTTGATACAGCAAATGTCAACCAACATGTGGCAATTATTAGGTTAGTAGAGGAGAATACCAGACACTATATCCATACTTGTATTACCTCACCATACTTCCAAAGCGAAGTGATGCGGGTACAGGTAGGTGCTTCAAGAGAAGGGCTGAGTATGGCTAAATTAGAAAAATTCATTATTCCACTTCCACCACTTGAAGAGCAGATAAGAATAATGGAAAAAGTAAAAACCCTAATTAATCTGATTAATTTTTATGAAAATCAGGTCATAAAAAAGGACTATTCAACAAAATCGTTTTTTCAATCGTTAATTACAAATATAATCTAAGAAAGACAAAAAAAAGAGCCGTTTGGCTCTTTTTTGCATTATCGTTTATAGTGTTCCATGAAATCCAACAATGCTTGTGCGATTAAATCTTGCAATTTTAAGTGTGGGTAATTTCCATCACAAAATTTACTAAAGTCACTGTAGATGTCCTTGTTCATTTTAATGCTTTTGTTCTCGAAAGTTGCTGTTTTACTATATACTCTTTCGTTAAGTAGAAGTAAATTATTTGATTGATACATTTCAATCAATCTCTTAAAGATTTGCCTGTTCTCGGTAATAAAGGAAAGTGAATCACTATCCTTTCCACTTATTTCTTCTAAGGTAACCGCTTTGACGTATTGCTTATTCTTTTTGTTGTATTGAAACTCACCGTTGTTCCTCATGTCTGTTGTAAAGGTTGAATACGCAAAGTTTAACATACTTGCGATTTCCTTTAGTGTATGACTCTTTAGCAAGTTATTAACTTCTTCTACCTTTTTTGTAGGTGATAGCGTAATAAATTGATCTTTATTCATTTCAAAACCCCTTTCTATTTGTAATATTTTATAGCTATCAAATCCTATACAAGAACGGTTTATTTCATGCCGTTATTTCAACAAAAATGCTTATGAAACTCTGAATATTTCAAAGCTAAATAACTACTATATATAGATGCTTATATACATCAGGCGTTTTAAAAAAACAACTTAGAAGGAGAAAAATATGGGTACAATATCGGATCAAAAGACAATTTTTGGAGCATTTATTCTAAAATTAAGATTGAAAAAAAGCTGGAGTCTTTGTGATTTAGAAAAGGAAACAGGTATCACAGCAAGTTATTTAAACAGACTTGAAAGAGGAGAAAGGAAAAATCCAACGATTATGGTTGTAAATGCTTTGGCAAGTGCATACAATGTCGAACTGAAAACAATGGTTGATTTAATTCTGCTTGAAAGAGAGGAAGAAATAAATTGAGGAATAAGAATAAGGGACTTTTAGGTTATTATTTTTTATAATAAGACTCAGAGCCGTTGTTAATTTTAACATTAACAACGGCTGCGTTTATAACGTGTTAGTTTTGGGATGCCATCTTACCAAGTGACTATTAGGATTAAGAATATCTCTTACATAAAATAGGCATTTGGGGCATAATCCTTTCGATTTCACAAAATTTTTCACCTTTCTTGAATAAAGATGTTTGCAATCGGGATTAGGACAAGAAATGTCCAATGGTTTGTTAGATCCATAAGAAAGGTACTTTTGGTTATCAGGAATATATCTCAAAAGCCCAGGGGCAACTGATTCTAAGGATTGCGTTTTGATTAAAGGATAATTAGAACGGGATATTTTTGGTAGTAACGTGGTAATTAGACCATATATCTCCCTATCGGTATATGAATCAATAAATAAATTATATATCTGCTTTAGTATGTATAAAGTTTCTTGAATCGGTTTAACTAAAAATTCGTAGGTGTACTTATGTTTGCTACAAATTATTTCATGTTGATTTTCAAAGTAACTTAAATTAGGTAACCCATCTTCACGAATACGAATAAAAATTGAAATTTCATCACAATTAGCCAACATCTTATTCTTTTCCACGTCAGAGAGCTTTCTTTGTTCATGCTGTTTACCGTCAAATTCAATACCAACCTTTAACGTATGTTGAAATAGATCGATTTCAACTGGATTACCATTTGACTTCCAACGAACAGTTTTTAGATTATATTTTTCAAATCCACCAATAAGGTGGTTAAGCGCCATACCAAGTAGCTGTTCCGTAAATGAGTTATTAGTATGGTTAGGGCATCCCTGGTTTTGTTCTGTTCTACAGCTTACCGATTTAAAATAGTAATCATCACATTCATCGCACCACCATTGATATTCCACAGAAGAATAAGGTAAAATTTCAGTTGCATTGTATTCAGGATGTAAAGTTTTAGCAATCTTAGGAAACAAAACCTGTAAATTGTAATCGGGTGTTGCAGATTTCCCGTTACAATAAGGACATGGAATATGATCGACTAAGTCTGCACATATTTGTGTTCCTTCCCAGTTATGTTCTTCACAATGAACATTAACTACTTTATTAGAATACATAGGAGTATATTCGGGATGCACATTTTTTTCAGCATTCTTTCTGTAATCCCAGTATTCCACAACTCTGAAAGGAGTCTTATACATAACACTTCTTTTAAATGGAAGTTCATGACAAACATTACATACTGGAGAGCCTTTATAAAGTGCTTGGTATACTTGATTGGGAGTTTTTCTATAACTACATAATCTACCCTCGAAATTACAAATCCAAAATGCTAATGTATTATTATCCTTAGTGCTTATATCACTAAACTCCAGCTTTAAAAACTGCTTGTTTTTTTGTTCATCCCACATTTGAAACATATATTCTTTATTACTTTTTTTCATTCTGAAAACTACCTCCGTTTTTTGATTACGAAGGTAGTTATTTGCAACAAACACACGATTATAACAGGAAATTTTTAGTATTACCCATTCAATATAGTTTCTATTCACTATTTAGTAAATTAATTTTTACAAAATTAAAATTCTAATCAATAACAAATTGGAGAAACTGGTTATCGAAGAAAAATGAGATTTTTCTCTGAGAAGGAGATAATGACAATTCAAATTAATTAATCTATATTACAAATTATGAAATGAATAATAAGTGGGACTGATTATATGAACTATAACCTTGAAAAAGAAATGATACCTGTCATTGAAAAATATGTAGTCAATAAGTTTAAATGTGAGGCAATTGCTGAAGAATTACCTGTTAATCACCGAATTGTCGATATTGTTCTTGCAAAGGTAAGTTATCCAGAGGAAAACCGACTACAAGCATACAAAACATCTTTTAACAAATTAACCATGGCAGAATTAGACGTACTTGCGGATATTTACATAAAAAAACAGGTTAGTATTCATTATCTAATTAAGAAATTGAGGATGGATAGTAATTCCATCAAGGAAAAGTATCTAAACAAATTTTTGGAAAATAACCTTATATCAAGATTTTCAAAATACCGATATAGAACAACCGAATGGGCAGAAATAAAAGTGGAAAATATGATTGCTATAGAGGCAAAATTGTCCGATTGGAAAACTGTCCTTAACCAAGCAATAGATAACTTTGCTTTTGCTGATTATTCATATGTAGCAATTGATGAAACAATTTGTTCTGAAAAAATTATTAGTCAGTTTGTTGGAAGAAATATTGGGATACTGTCAGTTGGTAAGGAAAATATGGTAAAATTGGTCTATAAACCAAAAATTAACAAAAACACTATCCCAGGAGACTTTGCTTTACAAAGGATATTAGTTTGTAGAGATCTTATATGTAACAAAAGTAAATGGAAGTTAGTATGAATATTTGGAGGCAAATTATATGGCTAATCCTTTTGAACCGATTTTGACATTAGAAGAAGTTGATTGTTCCTTTAGTCAATATAGAATATTCGATTTACTGGGTGGCGGTGGACAAGGTAGTGTGTTTAGAGGAATAGATTTAAGAAGTGATGAAGAAATTGCGGTTAAGTTATACTCTCCTAATCAATTAATTAAAAGAGCAGAATTAGAAGTTAGTAAACTTGAAAAAGTTGATTCTCCTAATCTTGCAAATGTTGTAGAACATGGGTATGTAAGATTGAGAGATACTAATTGTTATTTTGTTACAACAAGATATATGGAAGGTTCGGATTTGAAGGAAGTATTAAATACGAGGAAGTTAACACCAGGAGAGACAAGAAAACTGCTAATTGATATCTTGTTTGCAATTGATGATTTGTGGAAGTTAAGAGTGGTACATAGTGATTTGAAACCTGCAAATATTTTATATTTGTCAACTGGTGACTTTATTTTAATCGATTTAGGTTTTGCGAAGCATCTTGATAATGAGACGATTACTATGGGACAAGTTATCTATGGAACTTGGGGTTATATTGCACCTGAACAAGTAAGAGGAAGACGTAACCTTACTCTTCGTGCTGATATGTTTTCACTCGGTGTCCTTGCTTATGAAGCTCTAACTGGTATTCATCCTTATCATAGAAATCAGGATTTAATTTTTCATGGTCAATTACAGGTAACACCGATTAAAGATTTAATAGAAGTTGATGAAAAGCTATCAAAATCAATTCATTGGTTAATGGAACCAAATCCTTTAAAAAGACCCGTATCAGGTAAAAGAGTTATTGATTTCTTAAAGGAGGATTTATAAATGTATCTATTAAACTTGGGTTATCAGTGGAGTAATCACGACATTGTTGAGGGTGTAATTATTAATGCGAGTGGGGTACATATTGAACAAGCAAATAGAAGAGATCAAATTGAGGCTGCAAAATGGAAACTTTTTGATCCACAATTTTACCTTAAAACATTGGATTTAGACCAGTGTAGAAAAACATGTGAAAGGTTGTCAACCTATCCTTGGTTTGGAGGTAGCAGTGTAGAATTTAATAGTGGTGAATATACACCTACGGCTTGGTTCCAGGAACATAAAGAGAACGTACAATGGGATAACAATATACCTTCAGATGAAGAGCAAATTACTAAGTGTATTAAGGATTGTCTTGATTTTCAAATGTCTATTGGGGTTACACATTTGATTGCACCAATTCCAATAATTGAAAACCCAGAAGATGAATTCGCTCAGCAGTTAAAATGGATTGATGTGGTAGAGAACCTCCAAAGTGATTACGATAAGCCAATTTTAATAACCATTGCATTTTTAGATAATCTTTTCTTTTATGAAGCCCCTTTAGAAAATAAGTTATTTCAAACGATGTTGGATAACTTATCGGTTAGAACTGAATTGGATGGAATATATGTGGTTCCAATTCAGACAAATGATGCTACTTTAAAAATAGACGATAAATATGTCGTAGAAAGTTTACTGTATCTTTGCAACTTTATGACACAAAATGAAAAAGTAGTGGTTACAAACTTTGTAGACTCACTCGGTTTTGCTTGTTTAGGTGCTGGTGCAACCGCCTTTGGTGGGGGATACTCAAATAAAGAAAAAAGAATGTGTTTAAATGATTTTATTGATGCTTCAGGAGGAAGATCATATCCACGTTTTTATTCTTTTAATTTAATTTCAGATTTATATTCAAATAGAGACTTAACCAAGGTAAAAGATGTTAGATTGTTAAGGTTAATCAAGGATGATATAACCGATGTCTGTACAGATTTATATTCTGAACTAAAAAGTGGTGGTTCCGCAAATAATGTACCGAATTGGCGTGAAAGTTTAAATAACGTTACTACCTCGAAACAGCATCGTATAAAATGTTTTAAGGAAAAAACGAATTTTCTTAATAACATTGAACAAATTGAGGATAAAGAGGAGTTTATTTTAGAGTGGTTACAAAGTGCAAACGCTAACAGATTATTACTTGATTCCAAACTAATCGATAATCCTTTGAGTGATGATTCCAACCACATTTCACTCTGGTTAAGTGCATTTGAAGAATATTTGGATAACAAATAAGAACAAGACGAGAAAACACACTCGTCTCTTCTTTTCTTCTAATAGATAATCGGTTGGGGAGGACGGTTCAATAATCAAGTTATCATCTTGAATGAGTTTGCAATACCTTGACAACCGCTGATATACACATAGTCGTCTTCTTGCATCAGTTTTGTAAAGGTAGAATAAATTGATTTCAAGAATTTTTGGTACTTGCTGTAGGTTTTTTCCTCCTTTTTGTAGAAGGTCATTGACAATTTTTACACGTTCTTTGCTACTTATTGTAATGAAGGTGTCTTTGTCATGGGTACACCGTTTCATAGAGGTATCTTTATTCCTTCTATTTTGAAGAATATGAAATATTGTGTTTGAACTGGAGACTTAGTCAAATATCGAATAATCATTTGCAATATTTTTAATGAAATTGGATACTAAATTGCAATGAGGATTTATGAAAGAGGTGTTTGAATGAGATATTATGCAGAAAGAAATAATTTGCTGAACAAGGACTTTAAAATCGACCTTGATGATTTGAAAAACTATTTTATTCAAGTATATAGGTATTTTAACGACAGGAAACTTTTTGATGTAGCTTTTAATGGCGTATGGCAATCAGAGAGATATAAAGAGGATTATCAGTTGCATCCTCCAACAATGTCACCGTCACCAGAAATTTTCTTCCTTAATCATCTGAATAAAGATGAAATATATCCATTTTGGGAATACTACGAGTCATATAGTGAGGAAGAACTTTTTACAGTTATTGAAATATTGTATAACCACATTTGTTCTTACAATTATAGTGAAGGCACGTTCATTGAAGAGAAATATAAACAGGAATTTGCTATGCACATAAATAATTTGTTGAAGCGGTATAAGAATGGATTTTATTTGAATGAAAAACATGGCTTTATTATGGAGGAACCAAATGAGGCAGTAAATGCATTAATGAATGAGACTATTCCTGATTCAATGGACAATGATGTCATTGAACAATTGAAAACAGCAGTGAAAATGTATTATAGATTTGATTCTAATGAAGAATTAAAAAAGAAAGCGATAAATATATTAGCTGATATTTTGGAACCGCTACGGGATGATTTAAAAAGCCTCTTAAACAAGGAATATGACATAAGTAAGAACGACCATGATAAAATCATTTTTGGAATCGTGAATGGTTTTAATATACGTCATAATGACAAAAAGCAACTTACTGAGTACAATAAATCGGTCTGGTATGATTGGATGATGCAATATTATACCAGTGTTATTTTTACTTACTATAGGTTAAAAGTACAATACGAATAAATAAATAGGTTAAAAGGTGAATTCCACTACTCTTGTTAAACAATGTCTACAGATAGCACTCTACGCATGTGGAGTGTGTTTCGCAGATGGTTTTGAAATGTAACTAACCAATAAATTCACTAACCCGCTACAATAAACATTTCCGATTTCTCATTCAAGTGAAAAAAAGATTTCGTAAAAAAGACAGGGAAACCCCTTGGGGGGTCTGCCTTTCTTCTTTTTTTGTAATCGGAAAACTTTATTTTAACTCGATAAAAAATGTGAAAAAAAACGTGAAAAAAGAGCGGGAGAAGCGGGTGATTTCGGAAAACTTTATTATGACAGCGAATGGTGGAATGCGGGTTTAAGCAGGGGAAAATCGGAAGTTTATTTTTTAACTGTACAGAAAGTGTAATTCCAAAATAAATATTTGCTAATCCGACTCTGAATCCGTTAAAAAACTACTTTTGCGATTTCGGGGTCTTTTCCGGTTCTATTCCTTGCACTTCTAGTCTTTTTTGTTCTTCTCTCCAAATAAGCAAATATATTTTTTAATGCCCAAAAGTGTGAAAAAATAGTTGTTTTTTTAAGATAATTTCAATAGAAGGTTTCAAATTTTTTACATAATAAACATGATATAATAAAAAGAAATTAATTAATGAACTGGAGGCGCATGTGAATGAAATGGTCTGAAGTACGTCATCATTTTCCAGAACGTTGTGTCTTAGTAGAAGCATTAAAATCGGAAACAAGAGGAAAAGAAAGAGTCATTGAAGAAATGTCTGTGATTGATGACTTTGAAAATGGGAACGCCGCATGGAAAGTGTATAAAAAATTACATGCAGAAAATCAAAATCGTGAATTATATATCTTTCACACAAATAATGAGGAAACTAAGGTAATTGAGCAGCCATATATAGGAGTGCGAAGAAGAGTATGAAATTTAAAATGGTTGATCATTTACCTCTAGTTTCGGTTGAGATTGAATACAACGCTAAGAAAAAGACGTTTAGTAACGTACTGCTTGATACTGGCTGTTCTTCAACTATCTTTGATACGGATTTATGCGAGGAAATCGGAATATTGCTCGATCTAGAAAATGCGATAACACGAAAGATGTACGGAATTGGCGGTACTGAAATTTGCATTGAACAAAAAGTAAGCGTTATGAATATAGATGAGTTCCAACTTAATGATTTCATTATTCAGCTCGGTGATGTTAGGGAGATGCATGGATTTGACGGGATCATAGGTAGTGATTTTTTTCTCATAAATAAATTAATCATTGACTTTGAAAATATGGAAGTAAGAAATAACTAGGTTAAAGTAAACACTACTACATCTATAAATATCTGCCATTACTATCCAAACTATGTGGAGTGTGTCTCTCATAGGGTTTTAAAGCTGTAACCTCAAAATAAACATTTGCTAATCCGACCCTGATTTCGTGAAAAAAATCTTTTGCGAGTTCGGGGGCTTTTTCATAGATCCAATGTCCATCAATCTTTTCACGTTCTTCTCTCTAAATAAGCAAATATATTTTTAAACTTCCAAAAAAACAGTCATTTTTTGTGGATTTTTCGATATGGGAAACCTCCAGATGGTGAATATATTAAAGAAGCAACATCACAGATGGTCGGTTTACAGTAAAGGCATATGTGACAAACGGTGGAGCTACAACTTCATATGCTGTTCGTGGAGAGCTAAATTTCAATAACGATAAACCGAAAAATATCTACTGGCAATACAGAGTAGAAACAGCTTCGATAAAATGGTTAGATAATGATACTGTCATCGTTAATAATGTTGAACTCGATGTTCCAAATGATACTTATGATTATAGGAGAAATTGAGGTGATTTTTTGAAGAAGGTAATTACAATTCTCGCTTTCATTTTCATTGATATATTAATAATAGGCTCTTTTCCTTCGATTACAAGTGCTTGTTCGTGTACAGAATTACCAAGTGTAGAGGAGGAATTTGAACGTTCGAAAGCAGTGTTCAGTGGGAAAGTTGTTGATATAAGAGAGAAGCGAAGTTTAAAAGGATATACTTCTAAATCAGTCCTCTTTGAAGTAACGAACACTTGGAAGGGTGTTGAGCAATCACAAATTATCATTACCACTGGTCAGGGTGGTGGAGACTGTGGATTTAATTTTAAAGAGGGAGAAGAATATTTGGTTTATGCTAACGAATCAACTATGTACGGAGCAAAATCACTCGTATCAATCATTTGTGATCGAACCAATGAATTGAGTTCTTCACAGGAAGATTTGGCGATACTTGGTAAAGGACAGCCTCCGATTGAAGAAGTTGATTTATCTGGTAAGCACGCAGGAAATCAATTATATATATGGGTTGCGGTGATTGTAGTCTTTGGTATTGGATTAATTTTCATATTCAAGAGACGTAATAAAACAATTGAATAGTGTGGAGCGTGGTCAGTAATGAAAGAGATACATAAATCAACTGAAAAATTAAGTGGTAGTGAAGCCAAGAAGCACTTCGAAAGACCATATGAAACTGTACATATTGTTTGTGGAGAATCTCCTGCGGGTTCTTTACGTGTAGGTTTAGGAAGTGAGAATAGGGTGATTGGCTTCCCTGATTTCTTTGCTGTTGGGCCTATTTGGGAACTTCATAAAGAAGATGGGCGTAGGCGAAGATATAAATGGTTGAAGGATCATCTGAATTCTCCAAATGCCTTTTTTGAAAAAGAGCAGGAAAGCAAATTTTTAAAAACTCTTGCAGATATTGATTGCTTGAAAGAAGACATCCCAATTGTTATATGGACAGCTGAAAATGCAAATGAACAAACGGGATTACGGTATCTTTTATATTGGCTAAAAGAAAAAGCGAATGATGTTCTCCTTATAAATACAACAATTGCCTTTCAGGAATTATTTAATACACCTGAGTGGCAGTGTTTAAATATACACACTGGCGAAGTTCAACCTGAGAAATTAAACACAATCTATCAAAAGAAATTAACAAAGCTTTTAACTGCTGAGGAAAGAACGCGATTTGAAGAAGAATGGATTACTCTATCGAAAACAAAAGGAGTAGTGCGAATTTGGGAAAATAACAAAATCAAAACGGTCAATGAAGATTACTTTGATGAATTCATTGTGACCACTGCCCAAAAACAACATGCCGAGCAAAGAGAAAAGGATTTTATAAAATCAAGTAGAATAATCGGGGAAGTGTATGGTCAGATAGCCAATCAGGTAGGTGATGCTTTTATAGAATATAGAGTAAGGAGTCTAATCTATAAAGGGGTTTTTGAAATAAAGGGAATTCCAAAAGGCATGAGATATTACAGTGTGAAACTGCTATAAAGAACTGTTTTGCAAAGTAATGTAATAATTATGTGATTATTAGCTTCTAATTTCCAAAATGTGTTACGATAATATTTATTTTAGACAGTATTCTTATAAAGAAAATAGTGAGGGGTTAAATGAAAATATTGATGTTATTAAGAATAGACTTTTTCCTCCCCCACCTTTTCTTATCAACGTCAAACCAAAAGAAATCCGCAATAACAGCCAAAACGATTATGAATATCACAATAAATGAACTCATATTGTTATAACCTCCATTCGTTTTCAGTCACAACCATAACAATCATCAAAATACTTTTCATTCAGCAAACGTCTCCCTCTATATAACAATTCCCCTTATGTGGTGAAGTTAAAAGGAAACGAGAGAAAAACGGTGAAAATAGAGTCAAATATAGACGTAACAAATATGGAGAACCACATTGAAAGTGGTAGTTCAACAGGCGTAAATATTATCATTGAATCGGGAGAAAAGGTAAGGAAGCTATGAGGTAGATTATTTATTGAAGCGAGGAGATGCACAGTTGAGAAAGCAGGTAGAGAAGAGGCTTTCATATTTATATACAGGTGAATCAATGGCGGTAGTCAGTTTTATTATTGTAAGTTTTTTACTTAATAAGGCTTATCCCCAATTACAATTATATTCACTTGCTTCTTTTTGGCTTTCATTTTTTCTTTTGGAGTTTCTTTTAGTGCAGGGAAGTATATATTGGTATTCAAAATGGAGACGATTAAAAAGTGAAAATACATCGGTAACGCCAATTCGAATGGTTCAGCGATTAAAAAAAGTACAGAAGTGGAATATTGGCTTAACGATTGTCCCGCCTTTTATGTTCATTATCGACTTTCTCCAATGGTATCCGTCATTGCCCATAGGTGGCTTGTCTATTTCAGGATTTATTTACCTATTTGCGATACTTGAATATATTAACTATTTTCATATTCAACTTTCATACGACAATTCTTCTGATATCAAGTATCTTCTAAAGTCAAAGAGACTAAAACAGGCATGTTTAAATAAAGACTTTGAGAAAGTGAATGGTAGTAAATGGAATCAACAGAGTTAAGTAATATGAGATTGAAGCAAGTTGCTATAGGAATTGAATTTGCTTGGTAATGGTTTTTATTACCATTCCTTATATTATTTCAGGAATTTAAAGATTGGAGGGGATATTCATATGGATAGTAGAATACAAGAATTAATTGATTTTGCAAGGACAAAATTTGGATTAGAGAATTACCACTTAGAACGACATAGCCTTTCTCGAAACGTCCATATCTTCAATGATACGATCTATACATTATGTATGGAATGGTTTCCAAATCAAGTAACGGAACAAGAGGAAGATGGTTCAAATCCAGAAGGTACAGCTATTATTGAGATCAATTTAACTACTCGTAAGTTTGAGAGTGCTATTTTTGTAATGGGTAAGACATATGCAAAAGATGGTGTTACGTTTGCCAATCTGGATACAAAGAAAATAATAAAATGGATTGAACGTGAAACAGGTCTTACATATAGGAAGCAATTTCAATTACATAAAAAAAGTGAAGGGGAACTTCAATTTAAAGAATGTTTTGAAGGTGTAGCAGTATCTCCATCTGGATTTATTGAAGTTAAATTTAATCAGGAAGGGAAACTCACTTCGTTTTCTGTCCATGGTCAATTTCCTTCTAAAGAAATGGTTAAAGAAGAAACTTATACCCTTTCTCTTGAAGCAGTGGAGCATTTGACAAAGGAACAATTGAAATTGCTTGAATTTCCTTCCTATGAACAGAAAAAATTATTTCCTGTTTATGCGGTGGAAGAGATTTATGTTACGAATGATGGAACGTCAACGATTCCGTTTGAAGTTATAGTGGATGTTAGGTCCTATTTAAAAATCGACAAAACGATTGATTGGGATGAACCAATCAATGAACGGTTTGAAAGAAAAGAGATTAGTTAATCAGAATCAGGTGGTTTTCAATCTTCATTCAATCAGTTCTTGACGTCCAAACAGATTGGCTAAATCTAATGCGGATTCCGTCTTTTTTCTCAGTTCTCGATATGGTCAATACCTCTTCTCTGTAGAGTTCGTGTGTTCTTTCCTATTCACCATGGTTATAGAATTCCATTTCCACATTATATAGTGAGTTATACCCCCCTTAGTCTATTTTTTGCAGACGTAGCAGTGAGAAAGGTTCTATCTTATTTCATTTTTTGTGTGAATTGTCACGAAATGCCCAATTGTAAATAGTATAAAATTACTATATATTTACTTTGGATATATAAATAGTAATAAAGGGGCGAATCTATTGAAAAATAGAGACGCAAAGCTATAGGGGTGAATGAAGAATATTTGATGCCAGCCAGTAGCTAATTTCAAATAAAAGAAATTTATGAAACCTTTAATAAATAGTGGGTTTCTTTTTTGTAGAGAGAATGCTGATGTGCTGTTTGTAATATTCCAAGTTAGAAATGAGCAGTATGTCATCAGTATGTAAAGCAATTTCTAACGAAAGGGTAAAATCGTTAAAAGGTGAAAATACTCCGTATTGGATAAAAGGAACAACAGAAATTCGAGATATTTTGTGTTAGGAAGTATGTCTAAGAAAGATATAGTGTAATGCAACTTAATTTTTATATACCTTGAGTATAGGAGATGGATATCTTGAAGTTAAATATTTCTAAAAAATTGTTATTAGGGTTCTTTTCGATTTTGTTATTGTTGTTAATAGTTTCAGTACTATCATTTGTTGAATTTACAATAGTAAATGACAATTACTCGAGTTCTATTGATGAGAGCTTTAACCAAATTAACCTTGTTACAGATATGGAGAATGCTGTATTAAGGGAAGTAATTGTTGTTCGAGGTTATTTAGCTAATGGCAACAAAGATAACTTATCAGTATTAAATAATTCATCTGAATTATTTAATACTAAAGCAGAGGAATTATTGAAAACAAATAGTACGAATGAAGAAAATAATATAATTGATGAATTCATCTCGGTAAAAGAACAGTATAATCTGTTGGCTCAAGAACTAATTGAGTTAAAAGAGCAAAACAACACTTCTGAAATCACTAAAATAATGGCAGAGAGGGGAAATGCATTAACGACCAGCATTACTGATGTAGGTGAAAAAGCTCGTTTTTACCAAGAATCTAAGTTGAAAGAAACCAGTAATGAACTTTCTAAAAAAGTAGATGGTAGTAAAACAATTATAATAATTATAAGTGTCATAGCCTTTTTTCTTGGTATATTAATAGCGTTGTATATAAGTAGAATGATTTCAAAGCCTGTCCAACAAATCTCGAAATCAGCTGAAAGTGTTGCACGAGGAGATCTAACTATCGACCAGATAAAAATAAAAAATAGAGATGAGATTGGTGCGTTAGCTTTATCATTTAATCAAATGACTAAAAACTTGAGAGAATTAATCTTGAATGTGAGCACTACTTCAGAACGAGTTGCTTCTTCAGCTGAAGAATTAATGGCAAGTGCTGAGCAAACAACTTCGGCGACAAACCAGGTGACAAATGCTATTCAAGAGGTTGCAAGTGGATCTGAATTTCAAGGTAAGGCTACGAAAGAAAGTGCAAAATCTATTAGTGAAATGTCTATAGGAATTAATCGTATAGCAGATACATCTTCAAGTATTGCGGGTTCCTCAGCAGATACTACAAGTCAAGCAATAGCAGGTAATGAATTATTACAAAAGGTAGTAAGACAAATGAAATCTATCAATGATTCTACTACTGAAACAAATAAGGTAATCAATAAATTAAACATTAATTCTAACCAAATTGGTAAAATTATTGAAGTAATAACAGGAATAGCAGACCAAACAAATTTGTTAGCACTAAATGCGGCTATTGAGTCAGCAAGAGCAGGTGAACATGGAAAGGGCTTTGCAGTTGTTGCTGATGAGGTTCGGAAATTGGCAGAACAATCAAGGAGTTCAGCTAGTCAAATATCAAACTTAGTTCAGTATATTCAAGCTGATGTCCTAAAAGTAGTAGAAATGGTAGATCATGAGACTGCAGAAGTAAGTGAAGGAATGAACTTAGTAGAGCAAACTGGTACAGCATTTAGCAAAATCCTTAGTTCTATTAAAAGTGTAAGCGGAGAGATTCAAGAATTATCAGTTGTTTCAGAACAAATGTCTGCGAGTATGGAACGGGTGAATGCGTCTATTGAAGATGTTTCAAAAATTGCAATCTCCTCTATAGAAAATACTGCTGATATCGCATCTTCTTCTGAAGAACAGTTGGCAACAATGGAAGGGGTAACATCGTCGGCATCTAACTTAGCAAATATGGCAGAGGATCTAAGGGGATTAATAGGTGCTTTTAAAATCTAAAAATAACAGAAAGGGAATTTATGAAATTCAAACTACTCATTTAAATAGAAGTGGAAACTAAGTGCAGAAATCGCAGAAAGAGGTTTTAGTCAAGGACACGTTGAGTGTGTCACTCAGATGATTTTTAAAAGAAGCAGCAGGATATAATGAAGTTTTCCTGTTGCTATTCAAAATCTTGATGCGACGAATCGAAATCTATGAATAAACTTGCTTTAAGTCATATAAAGTAAACTTCCATCAGTGGGGGTTTTTCCTCATTCCCCACTGATGGTTAGTTGCACTTATCGGACCTTAACGGGCAGTTATCCCCCACCTAGCTTCCTTGATTTCTCGGCATCCCCGAGGTGGGGGTCTTACTGCCCGTTAAGAGTGGGATAAAATTAGTGATTGCCTTTTTTTACGCTACTCTACCTATTTTGTTTTATATGGATTTACCTCCTAAGGACCAAAGGTATGATGTGAATATTCCCATATAAAAACCATCATTATCCATGATGAAATTTCTATATAAATCAAAAAGGTGGGTTATCGTTGAAATTCTCTCTTAAATTCTTATTTGTTTTAATCTTAGTTTTATCATCTTCTGTACCTTTTTTTTCTAACACTCATGTCCAAGCAGTTTCGGCAAAAATCAATCTTAGTTTTACCCCAAACGATGTGGCAATGGACGAAACAAAACCAATTGTTTATATGACAAAGTTAGGCAGCAAAACATTGTATGCGGTTAACTACTCTACGGGGGGAATCAAAACATTAACCTTGCCTTATGAAGCGGAAAGGCTGGATTTAAAGAATAACCAGGTTCAGGACAGTGGGGTTATTTAAAAGTCTACTCCATGAAAGATAAAAAAGAAATTACTCAACCGCTTGGAATGGGTTCTTTGTATGAAAGCAATAACATATTTTTTAATGAGGACAATAGCAAATTATATGTGAACGATAGAGAGGGAATGGAATCTTTTTCAATAAAAAATGGAGTCATCCAAAGTTATAGTCGACCGAATTATGAAAATAACAATATTTTGGGGGTTTCAGGTAAGTTCTCTCTGGATGGGTAAGAACTTTTATAATATCGGTGGAAATGTATACAACCTGGCTGATACTCAAGATGGAGATATAACAGATAATTTTTGTTTTGGAAGAAAATACAATGATTTTGAGTTCAGTCAAGCATATCAGCTCACATATGCAGCAAGTGTAACAAGAGGTATTGACGTATATGAGTATGGAACAAATAAATTTTTATATTCATTGCGAAAGGACTTAAATGTTCAAAAGATGCTCTACCAAAAAGGGATGTTAATAACTATTAATAAAGACAGCAGTGGAAATAATTTTATCGAAACTATAAAAGCAGACACTCCGCCTTCCAAAGGTCTTCCAAGCACACAAGGGATGCCTGATAAAGCAGGGACAATGAACAACCTTGGATTTAAGCCGAATGATGTAGCATTGGACCCAAATAAACCTGTTATATATATGACAAGGCTTGGAAGTAAGACCATTTATGCTGTTAATATGTCTACAGGCGCAATAAAAGCTTTAGCACTGCCTTACCCTGCTGAAAGGCTAGAGCTATACAATAATAAACTATATGTAACACAGCAAGAGATGTCCCATACTTTAAGTTCTTCAAACTTAGTTGGAGCTATCACAGAGGTGGATACAGAAAGTTTTAAAGCAACGAAATTGATAGAAGTAGATACAGATCCTTTTGACATTGCGATTGATGAAAATGGTTTTGTTTATATTTCTCCTGGTTCAGGTTCATGGTCAACGATGAAGGTTTACTCTTTGAAAACTGGCGGTGAAATCTCCAATTCATACGTAGCCAATATGCGTCGAGGTTCCTATATTTATTATAATCAGGAGTCATCCAAAGTCTACTCCATTACACCTCCTCTTACTAGCCCGATGGGTGTAAGTGCTTATGAGGTTGATAATGGAATTATAAAGAGCCAATATGATTCTCCCTACCACGGAGATTACCCTATAGAACCTTCTTTAAAAATATCGCCTGATGGACTAAGTATAGTCAATAACAGCGGTGTTGTTTTTGATTCAGCCAAGTACCGATCTGGAGATATGATCTACACCTATCATTTAGGAAGAAAATATAATGATTATGCTTTTAACGAAAAAAATGGATTAACGTTTGCTGCAAGGAAAGACAATGGTATTGACGTGTATCAATATAATACAAATAAATATTTGTATACGATTAGAAAAGATTTAAGAGTACAAAATGTTTTTTATCAAAATGGATACTTAATGGATATTGGAACGGATAGAAATGGCAGCAGTTATGCTGCATTGATTGATGCTTCCATAAAAGGGATTCAGGATCCCCCAGGTTCCAGCGAACCAATAGCTTTTACAAAAGAGATTTCTGTATCAAAGACAGGCGAGGCTGCTTTAACTTTTAATTCTAAAATACCTGTAAACTCTAGTTTTGCGTTTTATTTTAATCAATTCATAGAGGTTGACCCTGATCAGATTGAATTGGCTGGTCCTACAGGGAAGGTCAAGTTCAATAGTGTGGTGAAGGAGAAGGCTTTATCCATATATCCTGAATATTTGCAGCCTTCTACTACTTACACACTTACAATTAAACAGGAAGCTATTTACGGAGAAGTAAGCCAAAACTTACAAAATGTACAAGTGTATCAGTTTACAACAGGTTCAAATTGGGTTAATTATGATGGGATTTGGCATTATTATGATCAAGCGACAGGTAAATTTTCGACCAGTTGGAAAGTAATTTCTAAATCGCAGTATTACTTTAATAAAGACAGGGAAATGCAGAAAGGCTGGCAGACGATAAGCAGTAAAAAGTATTATTTCAATACAAAGGGAATGATGCAGACAAGCTGGCAAACAATAAGCAGCAAAAAATATTATTTCGATACAAAAGGAATCATGCAAACAGGATGGGAAAAAATAAGCGGCAAGCAGTACTACTTTAATACATCTGGAATCATGCAGACAGGATGGGAAAAAATAAGCGGCAAGCAGTATTACTTTAATACATCTGGAATCATGCAGACAGGATGGGAAAAAATAAGCGGCAAGCAGTATTACTTTAATACATCTGGAATCATGCAGACTGGTTGGGAAAAAATAAGCGGCAAGCAGTACTACTTTAATACATCTGGAATCATGCAGACAGGATGGGGGAAAATAAGCGGCAAGCAGTATTACTTTAATACATCTGGAATCATGCAGACTGGTTGGGAAAAAATAAGCGGCAAGCAGTACTACTTTAATACATCTGGAATCATGCAAACAGGCTGGCAAAAAATAAATGGCAATAAATATTACTTTAACACCATTGGAATAATGCTGACAGGCAAACAAAAAATAGATGGGAAATATTATTATTTTAGTCAAAAAGGTATCTTAAACGGATAATTACAAAAATAAAGATTACCGACAAGAAAGCTATTAGCTATCAAACAATATAATATGAAATACCTTATTCATTTTAAGAAGGCAACAAACCATTTATGGTGTGTTGCCTCAGACTGTAGACAAACGCTCCTTAAAAAGGAAGTTTGTTTACAGTTTTTTTATTTATCCCACTCTTAACGGGCAGTAAGACCGCCACCTCAAGATGCTGAGGAATCGAAGAAGCTAGGTGGGGATATAACTGCACGTAAAGGTCCGATAGAGGTACACAAACTAAGGTCGCCACTTCCTATGTCTTCGTTTGTGTGACCCACATCCTGTGGACCGCAAGCTTTCCATCAGTAGGGATGAAGAAAACCACCACTGATGGAAAGGTTCACTTTATTTTTCTTTTAGATGGGGATGTTGATTTCCGCTCCAGGGGTTCGCTTTCCACGGGGCGAGCGCCGAGCCGCTTCCATCGCTTCGTCGCTTCGCTCCTGCAGGGTCTCGGACTGTCTCGCTAATCCCGTAGGAGTCTCACCCCTTCCACTCCAATCAACCGGTTTTTAATCTATTTTGTATAGAATTTTAAATAGATGGACTTTAAAATAGAAGTAGATATATAACAGAGGTGACATCGTGCTTTCTAAACAGATTGATGGGAAAAATATTCATATATTTAATAGCGAAATCTATATTTTTGCCTCAAGCACTGGATATACTTTGTAGTTGGATATAATTGTGAGTGAAGTGGTTGTGATTAAATATAAAAATGAGGAAAACCTGATTTTAGAGATAGAATTACAAGATGGCAGAGTAATAAATTCATTTATGCATCTAAAAAGCTTGTCTGGCGGATTGCCTCATTAATGACTATCTAAACACAAAACTAGGAGAAAGTTTCCATGTTGGCTTTTTTAGAAGATAAGCATCATATTCCCTCAATCTAAAGGTTTGAGGAATTTTTTGTATAAACATTACACATTTAATTTAGGTAAACTATAAAACATGTCTGTAAAGTGTTAAACTATTAATTTAATGGACATAAGCTTATGAGTGGTAGTTTTTTAATTGTTGGTTAGTATTGAAGGTACAATATAAATGCCTATTCTTGGTGATACTATTTTAAACATTATAGGGATTTAAATTTAGAGCATTTTTGGAAAATGTGCTTTGACTGCATGCTCATAGTCAATATTTTAGGAGGAATAAAGATGAATATGAATAATAATGATATCTTAATTCGGTTAAGATATGCTCTAGATATAAAAAATACAGAAATGGTAGAGATCTTTAAGCTTGGGGGCATAGAAGTACCAAAGGAAGAAGTGCTAAAGCTGCTCGTGAAGTCAAAGGACACATACGATAAGGAAGATGGCAGCGACGATGATATAGAGATATGCAGCAATTTCATGCTAGAGTCATTTTTAAATGGCCTTATTATATTTAAAAGAGGGAAGCAAGATCCAAAACCAGGTCAGCTTGAAAGACCAGCAATGTCTATCAAGGATAATGGAAGTGTTAATAATGTATTGCTAAAAAAATTAAAAATAGCACTAGCATTAAAAAGTGAGGACATGCTTGATATTTTAGAAGAAGCAGGGGTAATGATAACAAAAGGAGAATTAAGCGCTTTATTAAGAAAAGAAGGACATAAGAATTATGTAGAGTGTGGAGATAGATACGCTAGAAATTTCTTAAAAGGATTAGCTATAAGATATAGGGATTAACCAAATCTTTAGATGTATTTATTAAAAAAAGAATAAACCTTTACTAAAAATAACAATTTCACGTAGAGGTATTACTATCCTGTTAATTGCTAAACCCTTTTTTAAGGGAATCCCTATAGTTAATTTGTTATGTAAATGTGTTCAAAGTGAAGAAGGATTAAACTAAATGATATGTATGAAAAAGATGCGAAATTCTGTACAAGAATGGAAATTGGGCAAAATAAAATACATGTAAAAAAACAACAAGTCAATTGATGGTGATAATTGCCATTAAGTGACTTGTTGTTTTTTTTCTAATGATATTCAGATAGCGTTCATAATTGATGATCCGTCAAAATTTATCCCACTCTTAACGGGCAGTGAGACCCCCACCTCGGGGATGCTGAGAAATCGAGGAAGCTAGGTGGGGGATAACTGCCCGTAAAGGTCCGATAAGTGCAACTAACCATCAGTGGGGGATGAGGAAAACCCCCACTGATGGAAGTTTACTTTATGAATGATCTAAGTTTTGATTTTATAAATTTAATCCGAATCTCTTTAATTCAATGAAAATACTTTCCAATTGTTTTCCTTTTTCTGTTAACGTATATTCCACACGCGGGGGAACTTCTGGAAATACTTTTCTTTCCAATATCCCATGTTCCTCAAGTTCTTTAAGACGAAGCGAAAGCGTTTTTGGACTAATTTTATCCATCGATTTTAATAGATCGCTGAATCGCATCGTTCCTTCGATAAGCAAATCACGAATAATTAAAAAAGTCCATTTAGTCCCAATCACGTCAAGCGTTTTAGCAATGGGGCAAAGCTCATCTGGTGATCCTTTGGTCAGTATGACTGGCTCCATAACACTCATCTGAAATATCCTCCTTAAAAATGTTACGAATGATTTACCCTATCATAGCACATTAGTTCATTTTAGGAAACTATATGAAAAAAATATCACTACTTCCCTAAAGGAATAAATGATATATATAATAACAATGAGCCTTATATTTTAACCCTATATGGAAGAGGTGATGAAAATTAGTACGAGAAATCAACGAAACAAACTGCCATTAGCGCTCATTAATACAACAGCTTGGAGCAGTATCTGAAAATTAAGATCTATTGATTTTTAAAAAAATACAGAATTAAAGGAGACAAATAAGATGAAAAATATACTTATTATCAACGGCCATCAGAAATATAGTTCAGCGGACGGGAAATTAAATCAAACCTTGACGGATAAAATGGTCGATTTGCTAAGTGAAAAGAACCATATAAAAACATCCATTATTCAAAATGGATATAACATTGAAGAAGAACAACAAAAGTTTTTATGGGCTGATATTATTATCTACCAAACACCTATCTATTGGTTCAGTGTTCCAGGCCTATTGAAAACGTATATGGATGAAGTTTATGCTTATGGTTTGTTTTTTAAGGGTGCTGATCAATATGGAAGAGGTGGATTATTGACCGAAAAGAAATATATGCTTTCGACTACCTGGAATGCACCCGAAAAAGCATTTAACGATCCAACTCAATTTTTCGAAGGCAACAGCCTAGAATATGCATTAAGTCATTTACATCGTATACAGAAATTCCTCGGAATGAAACCTTTAAAGAGTTTCACTTGTTATGATGTAATCAAAAATCCAAAGGTTGAAAAATTTGTATCTGAACTTGAAGTACATCTGAAAGAAGTATTGAATTTTCAATAGAATGATAAGGAGGTGTTAACATGCTAAAAGGTAAAAAAATTGTGATTATCGGCGGAAGCTCGGGGATTGGTTTTGAAACAGCTAAACAAATATTAGCTCAAGAAGCAGAAGTAATTATTGCCAGCCGTTCCGAAGATAAATTACAGAAGGCCAAAGAACAGTTGGGAGCAAGAGCGGCAGCTTTTACTCTGGATACAACACAAGAAGAGCAAGTTCAATCTTTCTTTGAAAAAGTCGGTGAATTTGACCATCTTGTGGTGAGCGCAGCAGAAACATCTGGCGGGGCTTTCCTCGAAATGGATACTGCGCAAGCGCAGCAATTGTTTGAAAACAAATTTTGGGGCCAATACTACGCTGCTAAATATGGTGCTCCGAAAATCCTGCCAAACGGTTCTATTACTTTATTCTCTGGGGTTGTAGCATATAAATCAATGGTAGGTTCGTCCATTCTAGGTGCAGTCAATGCAGCTGTTTCTAACCTGGGACAGACCTTGGCATTAGAACTTGCCCCGATCCGAGTGAATATCGTTTCACCTGGTATAATAGATACACCTTCCCGGAACAAAATGCCGGAAGAAGCTCGCAATCATTTCTATGCTGCGGTTGGAGAAAAACTTCCTGTAAAACGAGTAGGAAGAGCGGAAGATGTTGCACAATGCGTACTATACCTGATCCAAAATAGTTTCGTAACTGGAACTGTACTTCATGTGGAAGGTGGCCACATTTTAACTTAAGCCATGCGGTAGAATGGGTAAGTTAAGCCTAATTGTTAAGCGGCTTTAGTCCTATATTCTTCAAAGGGCTACGGCCGTTTAAACGTGTTTGTAAATGACTGTGATTATTCCCATCTCATCATAATCCCCCCATTGATTAGCGGATAAGGTTTAATCCAAATGCCCTTTCGCGAAAGTCCTCCTTTGTTGACTTCACAACTAGAGATAATTATTGAATAATCTGGTGTTTTAAATCTATTCATTTTATTTTAAATAAAATGAATAACTACTTTCGTAAGTTAATTTGGAAGCCCGATATATGCAGGGAATCACTCACTTTTGTCGAAATAAAGACTGAAAGGAGCGTCTTTTATGGTGGAGGTTAAATTGGTAAAAATTGATGGGAAGAGTATCCATTTATTTAATAGCGCAATCTATATTTTTGCCTCAAGCACTGGATATACTTTGGAGTTGGATATAATTGTGAGTGAAGTGGTTGTGAATAAATATAGACAGGAAGAAAACCTAATTTTAGAGATAGAATTACAAGATGGTAGATTAATAAATACATTTATGCATCTAAAAAGCTTATCAGGAGGATTGCCTCAGCTTAATTTATTTTGCGAACTGAACGATATGGAAGAATATCAAGATTTTCTTCTAGTAAACGAAAACGATTCTTTATTTCCGAATATAGAAGAAGGAATTACTTTAGAAGAGATAAGAGAACATGAAATGCCTAATGAGAAAGTCACATTGAAATTAAATTTACCAATCGATCAAGCGGAATGGATAAAGAAGAAAAAAAACAAGGAATTAGCCGAAATAATTAAAGAAGCTATATATGGTTACTGGAAAAATAATGAAAATAGATAATGATTATACATACACAAGATCTGAATATCAGAAGATTACGCAAAGTTTACTAGTTTCTTTGCTGCTATAATAAAAAGGAAGTAATGAGGGAGGAATCACAATGAATATTAAAGATAAGGCGAAAAAACTTCCTTCTTCTCCAGGCGTTTATTTAATGAAAGATTCCTCTGATCATATTATATATGTGGGAAAATCGAAAAATTTAAAAAATAGAGTTCAATCCTACCTTCAAAACTCCAAGAATCATTCTAAAAAAGTGGAAAAGCTAGTCAACCATTTAAAGGATTTCGACTATATTCTAACCGATACAGAATTTGAAGCTTTTATGCTTGAATGTCATTTAATTAAGGAATTAAAACCACTATATAATAAATTGATGAAAAGTCCTCAATCTTACACATATATTAGGATCCGAATGGATAAAGGGCTGTATAGATTAGAGCAAACCAATCAGATCGATGAAAAGGACTGTAATCTATATTTTGGTCCATATTCAAGCAAGAATACGGTAGAAAAAGCAATCAAAGGGATGAAGGAATTCTTTAAAATGCAATGCAGCAATCCATCCTATCAAAATACTCCATGCTTAAACTATTCGCTTGGATTGTGTATGGGTACATGTTTTAATAGCTCGGCGAGGGAACAGTACCATCACAATATCAATAGAATCATTGCTTTACTTGAAGGGGCAGACACAATCATCCTTGCAGAACTGGAACAAAAAATGATCGAGACTTCGATGAGTTTTGATTTTGAGAAGGCAGCAAAGGTTAGAGATTGCATAGAAGCAATACATTCCCTTCTGCAAAAAGAAAAAGTAATCGAATTCACAAAAGAAAATAAGCATATTATTGTGATTGAATGTGTAGATGAACTGAATGTGAAACTATTCCTCATTAACAGGAACAAAGTTCTTTTCAACCAAATGTATAAAATAGATTTCACAAATAGCAACCAGCTAGCTGGTTGGATGAAATCCAATATTTTAGCCTATTTTAAACCAAAATCCCCTCATTCTCCCGCCGCCATTACGAAAGATGAAATAGATGAAGCACAGATCATCTATAGTTATTTAAATAGCAATGCTTGCGAATATTTGATTATTCCTGAAAAATGGCTTGATAAGGAAAACCAAAACAAAATCGACATAGCTATTCATGAATATTTAAAGACAAAGCTAGGGGGAAATATTAACATAACGAATAGTGAGGTCAAAATAGAGTAGAAAGAAGGAAATCTTAGAGTGAAATGGGGTTTTTTAAAACAATAAAACACTACCTTGAAGTAGTGTTTTACTGAAAAAAATTCCAGTCAAGATTCTATTAGGTTTGATACGGAAACACTTTGTTTAGTATTTGGCTCGTCAAGAGGATGAATGGTAGCTGTTCCATTTTGTTGATCTACATGTTCAATATAGATGCGTTTTCCGTTATATGTAACATTGGCCATAGTCTCTAAACCAGAAATTACTTGTGCGCGTTGTACGTCCATGATAGAACCTCCTTTCTTTTATAACTGTTACAGTATTTGCATTAAGATACTTTATATACGTTTGTTGCTAAAAAAACTGTTATCGCAGTTTTAATAATGTAGATGGGCAAACCCAATAAAAATATAAAATCTATTAAACAAGCCTTAAAGGTATATGGAAGTGAGTTAAAAGAAGAAGAAAGAAGGCAGATATAATACTGTATAAAAATATTTTGGATATAATTGGATAATCGATAAATAAGAAAGTAAAGTTTAAAGGAGGAAGCGGAGCAAAAGGAATAATGGGACAGGCAATAGAACATCTATCACATTTTTTCATGATAAAAAATTATAAGATATATGGCCCTGAGAATCATCTCTCTAAGCTGTTTTTTTAAGAGAAAAGAAAGTATAAGTTTTCTGAAGTCAGATAGCTGTCTAGCTCCAGCGCCTATTGCCTATCGAACTTCAGGTCATCTCACTACGATAAGTCAACATCGATTCGCTAACGCTCATCGTGTTTCCTTTATCTCAATCGAAGCCCTTCCAGTTCGTACGGCAATGAGCAAGGCGCTTGCGCTTTTCTTATTCCATAAAAAACCATTTATTTCATTCGTGAAACAAATATTTCGTGAATGAAAATAAATGGTTTTTATGCTATTATGTGTTTATCAAATGTCATGAGTGTGCTTGAGGAATTAAGGTATGCTGATGATGCTAGGGAGCGGATTGATGGCAACGTGGAAGCGTAATTTACTCGTATTATGGATTGGTGTTTTTTTTACTGCAGCAAGTTTTTTTATGGTTATTCCCTTTTTGCCCATTTTTCTTTTAGAACTAAATGTGCATGAACATACAGAAATGTGGTCAGGCTTATTATTTAGTGCAGCTTTTTTTGCAGGTGCTATATCTGCACCGTTCTGGGGAAGAGTGGCCGATAAGTATGGTCGGAAACCAATGATTATCCGTGCAGGATTTGTTCTTTTTGTCATTTATACATTAGCGGCATTTGTAACAAATCCCTATCAATTATTAGTGCTACGAATTATGCAAGGCTTATTATCTGGATTTATTCCAGGAGCTATTGCATTGGTTGGAACCAATACCCCTTCTGAAAGAACAGGCTATGCCCTCTCGATGATTTCGACTGCATCAGCTACAGGGGGAATTGTTGGTCCACTGCTTGGAGGATTTATTGCCGATTTAGCAGGAAATAGAATGGCATTTGCTAGTGCCGGCTTTATTGTTCTTCTTTCGACGATGCTGATTATATTTTTCGTAAAAGAAGAGAATTTTACTCCAAGCAAGGAAAAGGGTTCTGTAATGAATGATTTAAGAATCGCATTTGCTAATAGAATCTTGATGCTTGTGCTATTGTTAACTGTTGTTTCGATGTGCTCAATCATGACCATCGAGCCAATTCTTCCTTTGTACATTGTGGAATTAGGTGGATCTTCGGATAAAACTTCTTTATTAGCAGGTATTGTTTTTTCCTTGCCAGGGATTGCGAGTGTGATAATTGCCCCATACTGGGGAAGATTAGCGGATAGAGTAGGGTTTAACCGTATTTTGTTTATTGGCTTATTGGGTGGATCTCTCGGAACATTTGCGCAAATTATTTTCACTAATATTTGGGGCTTCTCGATTACTCGTTTTATATTTGGTCTATTTTTTTGTGCAGTGTTTCCAGCCTTAAATGGTCTCGTTGTGAAGTCAACATCCGAGGACTTTCGTGGAAGAGCATTTGGGTTAAATCAAACAGCCAATCAAATCGGAGGAATGCTTGGTCCTATGATGGGAGGATTTATTGGTGGAATTTTTCCTGCTCAAGCGGTGTTTGCTATGACAGGTTTATTACTTTTAGTTGCAACAGGAATTATATTTTTTAAAAGCAAACGTTCTAAGTCCAAAATACAGAAGAAAAGTATTGCATGAAAAGTAGATTACAGACCCAATTTTATCCCACTCTTAACGGGCAGTAAGACCCCCACCTCGGGGATGCAGAGAAATCGAGGAAGCTAGGTGGGGGATAACTGCCCGTAAAGGTCCGATAAGTTCAACTAACCATCAGTGGGGTATGAAGAAAACCCTCACTGATGGTTAGTTGAACTTTATCATAATGATTAATTATAAATTTAACAAAGGACTTATTCCTTTATTCGATTTTTTTGAATGAGAGAATGGTTCTTTTTATTTCCCTGCGCAATGATAAATAGAACAGCATTGAGGATAACTTAAACTGAATGTCCTCGTTCAGCACCAAAGTACAGAATATTACAGGGATATATCAAGGGCTGATGAGGACATAAAGAAGAGAGCGTACTTAATCAGCCAGTCCGCACGGCGATAAGTAAGGAGATTATGGGTTTGTTCATGTATCCGGTTAATTTAAGCCAATATTGAAAAAACTAAAACATAGAGGATAGCAAGATGGGGAAAAAGTCATAAACTGATTAGCATATAAAGTAAACTTCCATAAGTGGGGGTCTTACTGCCCGTTAAGCGTGGGATAAATGAAAATAACAAATTTTATCGTATACTTACTATTAAATAAATTCCTTCTGGTTATTAATGTTATAATGATTACTAAGTTTGTATGGTATGGTATGCATCCTATTAATGATTGATCTAATCGGATATGCAAAACCCTTTAAAAAATAGAATGTTCGGACAGAGATTGACATGAATGAGTAAACCATGTTATAAACACAATAGGGTATTTTAGTGATTAAAAGCATAAAAGCGTAAAAGCGTAAAAGTATAAATAAAGAGAAAACAGGGGGATATTACTATCGTGGAAAATCGTAGCAAAATTATAGACTGTACCATTCGTGATGGAGGATTAGTAAACAACTGGGATTTCAGCGTCGAATTTGTTCAAGACTTGTATAATGGCCTAAGTGCAGCGGGGGTTGAATACATGGAGATTGGCTATAAAAATTCCGCTAGACTTCTGAATGCAACGGAGCCAAATCCATGGAGATTTCTTGATGATAATTTCTTGAAAGAAATTATTCCTGAGAAAAAGTTCACAAAGCTATCTGCATTAGTAGATATTGGGCGGGTAGATCCAAACGACATCCTGCCTCGTGAGCAAAGTGCTTTAGATATGATTCGAGTAGCGTGTTATATTCGAGAAGTGGATAAGGGGCTAGAGCTAGTGCAAATGTTCCATGATTTGGGTTATGAAACGTCACTTAATATTATGGCTTTATCCAGCGTGCCTGAAAATCAGCTTATTGAAGCATTTGACATGGTGAAGGAAAGTCCAGTTGACGTTGTATATATAGTCGATTCTTTTGGAAGCTTAGATCCTGCGGATATTGAGCATCAAGTGAAAAAGTTCCAAAAGCTGATTCCTAACAAACAACTGGGTATTCATACACATAATAATATGCAGTTGGCATTTGCCAATACATTGACTGCGATGCGAAATGGAGTTGCATTTCTTGATTCATCTGTTTATGGCATGGGGCGTGCAGCTGGAAATTGCAACACAGAGCTACTAGTCAGCTATATACAGAAGCCAAGCTATGAGATGAAGCCAGTTCTTGGCGTAATTGAAAAGCACATGCTTGAAATGCGTCAAAAGTGGGAGTGGGGTTATATCATTCCTTATATGATTTCTGGTGTACTTAATGAACATCCACGTGTCGCTATGGCTTACCGCGACAGCGCAGATCGTGATAAATTCGTTGATTTTTATGATAAGGTAATATCACCTGAGGTTTCGATAGCTAAATCTTCGAAATAATTTAGAGTGTTAAAAAATACATTCTATTAAGCAGCTGGGAATATGTTTTTTTTCAATTTTAGGAAGAGGATAAACGAAAAGCGCTGAAGCAATTTTTAATTGCTTCAGCGTTTTTGTGTACATTAAATCAAGCATTCACAATCTTGTATAAACAAAGTTAATATAAGATTTATGGAAAAGTTTGTTTTAATTTATAGTTGACAGGTAGGAATAATGAGGTATATAATCTGTTTAATTAAAAAATAAACGTAAAATTATTTAAAAAATCTTAGCTGACTAGAAGACTAGAGGCTCTCTGTATCTTAAACAGGGAGCCTTTTTATATTACATTGCCATTGTTTTTGTCTTTTTAATAAGTAGTATGATCTAAGTCAATTGGATAAAACAAAATTTCTGAATGGTTATCTTTAAACTTTTGTAGTTCGACCATTGTAAAAGACAATGATTAGCTTATAAAAGGGAGGATAAATAAATGGCCCAATTACGTAAGGTAGTAGAGCAAAGGAAAGAAGAACTGATTAAAAAGCTAATTGCTTTAGGAGTATATAAAAAAGATGGACATCATCTTTATAGCTTAACTTTATCGGAAATAGAAGCGGAATATCATAAGGAACTTAAAAAAATTAATTAATTTCAATCATAGAAAGAGTAAGACTTTTTTGATTTCAAAACAAGGGAGGATTTATGATGCGGACAGATTTATTTGCATCCAGCCTTAAAGCAGTACCTTTCTTTGAAGGTGAGGTAGTTTCAGGAAGAAAATTGGGTAGGAAGTTGGGCTTTCCTACAGCAAATATAGATGTAAATATAAATTGGCTGAATAATGGAGTATATGGAGTGTCTGTCAAACTAGATGGTTCCACCTATTTAGGTGTGATGAATATTGGAGTAAAGCCTACGGTTGATTCCAATTTGAAAAGAACAACAGAAATACACTTAATGGATTTTAAGGGAAATATATATGGAGAAAAAATTAGCTGCAATGTGATTTTTCCTATAAGGGAGGAAAAAAGATTTAATTCATTGGAAGAATTAAAGCAGCAAATAAAGGAGGATATCATATATGCAAAAAAACATTTTAAACATAGAGGACTACTCGCAGCCGACAAGCAAATCCACTTTGTTAGAGAACAAGTATCTAAATCTTCCTGATTTGCTGTTTTATAACAATTGCAATCGAAAATATCGTATAAATCGAGGAGTTTTCAATACGGTTGATAACTGGTTTTATGAATATGGTGTAATAAATATTGTATATAGAAGAATCTATATTTTAGCTTTTTTTGATTTTGTAAAGGACAGAAACATTGGTCCAAATTCTCAGAAATTTATTAAATTTGGGCAAGGTGGACTTACTGCAAGTCTTAAGGAGTTTACTGAAAGTATTCAACGAGATAAAAACTTATATTCTGTCAAGTAAGGATAATATAAAGGAGCGGAAAAGAAGGGGCTGTCTGAAAAGTAGCAACATGTCAAAATCTATACTGTTTTCTAAAAGTTTGTAGCATTTTGAATAAGGTGAAATTCCTTTCTTAGCAGGAACCTAGCAGCCTGTATACACGAAGACTCCTGTGGGATAAAGACCCTACAGGAGCGCAAGCGACGAAGCGGATCGGCGCGCTCGCCCCGCCGGAAAGCGAAGTGTATACAGGCTGCGAATGACAAAGAAACCACTCATACCATAAGAGCCAAATGAAAAATCTGGAAAGCTGATTTAGTACTATTTTTCAACTAAAAAAGGGTGTCCAAAAGTCAAAAAAAAAAACGACAATAGGACACCTACTTTTATTAACTAACAATCTAAGGGATCCCCATCTCCTATTGATTGAAGTTTATTTTATCCCACACTTAACGGGCAGTATAACTCCCACTGATGGAAGGTTCACTTTATGCGAGTTCTTTCTCTTTTGTTTCAGGTGCCCATGCAATGGAAACAATCGTTCCAAGCAACAACACAGCAGCTAAAATAAGCATGGTATGGGATAAACCAAATTTAATAATTAATGTAGGAAGCATGAATGTGCCGAGTGCTGAACCTATTCGGCTGCATGCTGTTGCTACACCAACCCCAGATGCACGTAATTCTGTCGGGAAGCTTTCTGCTGGATAAATTCCCACTAAATTGTTGATTGCAGAGATGAATAATGTATAAACAACAAACGCTGCAATTAAAAGAAAGCTCATGCTTTGTGGGATAATTCCAAGTAATGCAAGCGATATAAAACAAATAATAAAGGAACTGATTAAGAAGGCTCTTCTTGAAAGTTTCACTGTTAAATACATTCCTACAAATGCTCCGAGCAATAAGAAAATATTTAATATAATGTCAGCTGTGTGACCTTCTTTCATATTAAAATAGTCCAGAATGGTTGGTAAGAATGTAAATACAGAGAAGTATGGCAATACAATACATGCATAGAATAAACCATTAAACAGTGTTAATCGAATATATTTTTTGCTGAATAAATGACCAAGGCTTAATTGTTTTGTTTCTTTTTCTGTTGTTAATACGACATTTTCACCTAGATGTTCTGTAACAATTGCTTGTGCTTCATCTACTCTGCCTTTGCTGACTAGATATTTTGGAGACTCAGGTGTTCCGATACGTAAAAAGAGAACAAGCACTGCTGGAATCCCTGACGAAGCAAGCATCCAGCGCCATGAAACATCTGCATCTAATAAAATCATTCCGACGATGCTGGAAACAACATAACCAATCGTAAAGAATACGTTAAAAGTTCCGAGCAATGTACCTCTATGACGTTTTGGAGAGAATTCGGCCAACATGGCTTGCCCAACCGTGTAATCTCCACCTAAACCAAACCCAATCGCAAAACGCAAGAAGAATAGTGTCCATACGTTAGGGGCGACGAATTGTAAGAATGAAGCCAAGGTAATTAAAATAAAACTAAATAAAAAGATTTTTTGACGGCCAATATAGTCAGAGGCCCATCCTAATAAAAAGCTTCCGAAGAATAAACCGATTAGTACGGAACTTCCTAACAGCCCTAAATCAAAAGCGCTTAAGTCCCATTGAGCTGCTAAAGATAATAATGCAAAACTGATAATACCGATTACATATCCATCTGTAAAATGTGCACCGAATGTTAAGGATGCTGTCTTAACATGGAATTTTGTAATGGGTGATTCATCCATTGTAATTTTTTTCTTCATTTTTTTCTTCATGAAATCCACCTTTATAAAAAATGTATAATCAACAAGTGATGATCATCGCTAATATCATGATTCATTTTCCTCGTTCTTATACGATAAAGTGATTTTCTTCAATCAGCGGGGCAGCTGTTGGATATGTCCACTTTTTCAAGTATCTTGGAATACTGTAAGAAATATACTCATTACGTGCATGAGCATACGTGTTAATTCACCCAAACCAGAAAACAGGTTTTTTGGTTTGGGTGAACCAACCAGGTGTTTAACTTTTTGCTATATAGTAAACAGCCTTTCTTAAAAGATGAGGAAAAAGTTAGTTATGCCTCATTAGCGATTTAAAATTCATCCTTGTCTAACAAGAGGTATATTCCCTTGCTACAGACATTTAAACATTAATTGATTAATTATGCAAAAAATATTCAGTGTAAAAATGGCTGTATCCATTGCTGTGAAAGGGATAAAAAAATTTAAATTTTTTCTTAGAAATGTATGATTTGCACGTTTTTTACTTCATTTTTTTGTATTTTTGAAAAAGAATTTAATGTTTTTTTTCGGGGGTGTTATTAGGGTGATTTTGGAAATGGAGAACAGGGAAAATGAATAAAAAAATGCATACAAAGATTTGGGAATTTAGATTATTTAATTAATGGTATAAGATCATTATTTGGATAAATTGCTAAAAAATCCACAGAAGGAAAAAGTCCACCAGATGAATGAAGCTGAACATTTTCCTTCTATGGATTTTTAAGTCCTTACTTAGATTGATCATCTTTATTTAATTTTGCTGCAATATCTTTTAAAATAATATTTTTTTCCTGTTGTATTTTAAGGATTTTCAGTAAAAACCAAATGACAAAAATAACAGGACCTAAATAAAAGAAAATAGTCACCAATGGAAATATAGAAAAAAGAATGTCGCCGTTCATGTAAGTACCTCCTAATGATTTGTGTACATAAGAATACGTTTAAAACAGGAAAAAGATTCAATGAAAAAGTTTATTCATTATAGTTGATTCATTTGGATTTCCCCTTTTTATTTGAGGCTGTTTTCTAAAAGTTAGTTGTTTTTGAATAAAATAATAAACATGGCTGCGGGTTAAATAACAACAATCTATACGAAAAGAGTCCTAATTGAAAATAGATAAATAGACAGCAGAATCGCGGATATTCTTTTAAACGATTTGGTTTTCTTATATAATAAAAGTGATTCTTTCGTTATTCGAAGTATTTTTTTGAGACAGGAGAATATGCCATTTATCCCACTCTTAACGGGCAGTAAGACCCCCACCTCAAGATGCCGAGAAATCGAGGAAGCTAGGCTAGGTGGGGGATAACTGCCCGTAAAGGTCCGATAAGTGCAACTAACCATCAGTGGGGGATGAGGAAAAACCCCCACTGATGGAAGTTTACTTTATTCAATAAAGGAGGAGAATTTTTTGGTGAAAGTCGTTAAAAAGGCGTTAGCTCGTTCAGAAGTTCTGGCTGAAGAAACATGGGATTTGCGTGATTTATTTCAAACAGAGGAGGATTGGAAAGCTGAATTAAAAGCAATAGAAAAAGATATCGTAACGGTTGCTAGATTCAAAGGTCGTCTAAATGAAAGTGCGAAGACTTTATTAGATTGTCTGCTTTCCAAGGATGCATTTAGCGAACGGGTAATCAGGGTGATGACTTATGCAAGCCTTTGTCAATCAGCAGATGGAACAAATGCAGAGAACCAAGCAAATGGTGCACTTGCTGCTTCCTTGTTTTCAACGGTTGAAGCAAGTATGGCATTTATTGAGTCAGAAATTCTTTTGTTATCAGAAAAAACGATTAATGAGTTTATAGAACAAGAGGAAGGGTTAAAGGCTTTTTCAAAAACATTCAGTGATCTATTAGAAACAAAAGACCATCGGCTGCTTCCTGAAACAGAAGAAGTGTTAGCTGCTTTCGGTGAAATCCAGGATGCACCTTATATGATTTATCAGCGCAGCAAAACTTCTGATATGCAGTTCTCCTCCTTTTATACAGAAGATGGGAAGGAATTTCCGTTAACTTTTAATTCGTATGCAAAATATGAAGAGGATGCTAATACAGAAGTGCGTAGAAAGGCATATGAATCCTTTGTCCAAACACTAAACCAATACAAACATACGTATGCTGCAACGCTGGCAACAGAAGTGAAAAAACAAGTGATAGAAGCAAGATTACGAAACTATGATTCGGTCACGGATATGCTTTTGCATGAACAACAAGTGTCCAAAGAAATGTACCATAATCAATTGAATACGATATTAACGGAATTAGCACCGCATATGCGCCGATATGCTAAATTAAAGCAGCGTGTCTTAGGTTTGGATAAATGCTGCTATAGTGATCTAAAAGCACCTCTTGATCCAAACTATAATCCGGAAATTACATATAAAGAAGCGTCCAAGCTTGTGTTGGATGCATTAAACATAATGGGTCCTGAATACAGTGGAATTATGGAGCAGGGATTAATGAATCGTTGGGTAGACTTAGCTGACAATATCGGGAAAAGATCCGGAGCATTCTGCTCCAGCCCTTATGGAGTCCATCCGTATATTTTAATGACGTGGAACAATTCAATGAGAAACGTATTTACTTTAGCACATGAGCTAGGTCACGCTGGCCACTTTGTACTTGCAGGACGCAGCCAGTCTATTTCCAATACTCGTCCTTCTCGATATTTTATTGAGGCGCCTTCTACCATGAATGAAATGCTGTTAAGCAAGCACATCTTAGCACAATCAGATAATAAACGTATGCGCCGATGGGTGATTCTACAATCATTAGGCACATATTATCATAATTTTGTCACTCATATACTAGAAGGAGAACTGCAGCGTCGAATTTATGATTTAGCGGATAAAGGAACTCCGATTACAGCAGCCATTTTATGTGAACAAAATATAGATCTTCTGTCTAAATTCTGGGGAGACAGCGTAGAACTGGATGAAGGAGCTGGATTGACTTGGATGAGGCAGCCACATTACTATATGGGTCTCTATCCGTATACGTACTCAGCAGGATTAACGGCTTCTACCGCTGCAGCACAAATGATAGAAGAAGAAGGCCAGCCTGCAGTTGATCGATGGATTGCAGCCTTAAAAGCCGGGGGAACATTAAAGCCCCTTGAAATAATGCAACTAGCAAATGTAGATATGTCTACAACTGATCCGATTCGCAAAGCAGTAGCATATGTAGGATCATTAATTGATGAACTGGAAAACAGTTTTTAAATGAATGTCTCTGTTAAACGATTATGTTGGTTCTAGGAAGGGAATTTGCGAGACTCCTGCTTAAAAAACGGGTTGGCAAGACCTTAGCTCAGACGGGTACGATCGAGAAGGCTTGCCGGTTCGTTCGAGGAAAGCGAAGTGTATTCTGACTGCGGTCTTTATTTTTAGGGTAAACACCCATGCAAATAAAGATTCGCACCATGGCACATGAAAAGAAGCAGTATCCCTATTTTTTAGCGAAGAGCAGCCGGCATATACGAAGACTCCTATGGGATTAGCGGGACAGACGAGACCCCGCAGGAGCAAAGCTCCGAGGGAGGCTCGACGCCCGCCCCATCATGCTTAGAGTATGGGGAACAAGCATCCTTCTTATCTTTTAACAAGCTGTTGATACGAATTAAATAAACTAGGGTATGTAAGTCGACTTAAAATAAAGCAGGTAAGTGTAGCAGAAGCCATTATGGCGAATACGATAAGAAGCTGGAATTTAACTGCTTGTATAGGACTTGCCCCGCCGATAATTTGACCAGTCATCATACCGGGAAGTTGAACAAGACCAATTGTTTTTTGACTTTCTAAAGTCGGAATCATGCTTGTTTTAATGGATGACTTTAAAATAGTATGAATGGCTTGTTTAGGTGTACCGCCAAGTGCAAGTATCAATTGAATTTCTTCTCTGCGACGATCGACTTCCGCATACAGTCTGTTTAAAAATAGGCTGGAAATAACCATTGAATTTCCAATAATCATTCCGCTGACAGGAATAATATACCTTGCTGTTGGAGGAATGATCTGAATGCTTAAAAGAATGCCTTGCGTAATGACTTCCACGATTGTAAGTGTGATAAACACTCTCCAAAATGATCGGAGCCCCTCCTGCTTTTTCTTGACAACATTTTGCGCAGCAATCGTTAGCATACAAAGAAGAATGAATAGGATAAAAATCGGGCTGTCTTTTTCAAAAATAAAGGACAGCAAATAGCCGATGAACAATAACTGTATGGCCGCTCGAACGCTGGCAATGACAATGTCTTTTTCCAGTCCAATGCGGAAGGATTTGGATAAAAATAATGCTATAAACACAAAAATAATGGTAAATAACAAAGATAGATTGCTCATAAAAGTGCCCCCTGCAAAAACGCACGTGTTTCGGGGTGTTTAGGAGTATTGAAAAAAGAAGAAGAATCTGCACTTTCAATCAGTTTGCCATCCATCAAAAGCCATACTTCATCTGCCAGCCGTTTCGCTTGGTCGAGGTTATGAGTAACCCAAATAATAGTTTTGTTCTGCTCTTTATTCAATTGAACAATAAGCTCCTCTATTTCATGTGCAGCAGCGATGTCTAATGCAGATGTAATTTCATCTAGTAGTAAAATATCAGAAGCATTCGATAATGTACGAGCTAAAGATAGTCTTTGTTTTTGTCCGCCTGATAGATCTTTGGCGTCCCGTTCTAATAAATCGGATGAAAGCCCTGTTAAGGAACAAAGCTGTTCAGGTGAATAGCACTGTTTGTTATGGAGATTTTGGACAAGCAGCATATTATCTCTTACTGTCCCATCAAGAATGGGAGCAGATTGAAAAGCAATGCCTACTTTTTTTCTCAGTTCCGCAACATCCCATTTTCTAATCTCTTTTCCAAGTACATTTATTTCTCCTTCATCAGGTGTGGTAAGCAGGTTGCACATCGAAAGAAGCGTGCTTTTTCCAGAACCGGAAGGACCGACTATCATAATGAAAGTGCCTTGATTAATCTTCCCTGATACGCCCTTTAAAACAGAATGTACTTCATCCTTTTCAGGAAAATATTTTTTTACGTTTGTAAATGTAATAGCGGTTTGAATAGGTTCATTATTCATATTTTCTCCTTTTATCAATTAAAGATTTATACAAACATAATAGCATAATTGCATAGATGCCCTGATATAAACAGAAAAATGAAATAGAATTGTCGTAATTACAGGTAAAATAGTAAAATACAAAAATCATTTAGATTGAAGGAATAAATTAGAAGGTTGATTTTGATAGTACGATAAGCATTTCTTTCATATCTTATAAATACTTAGATAAGGGAATGCTTGTTTTAAATTTCAATTTCTAGTTGACAGGTAGGAATAATACGATATATAATCTGTTTAATTAGAAAAAATAAAAAATGGCTGATCGGAAAAACCGAAGGCATAACCTTTTTATCTAGGAGGGTTATGTCTTTTTGTTTACTCTTTTGCTTATTTCATATTATATATTGGGGTGTTTTTATTATGAAAAAACTAATTGTTTTTGCTTTTATCGGTTTACTTGCACAATTGATTGATGGGGCATTAGGAATGGCATATGGAGTTACTTCCTCTTCCCTTCTATTGGCTTTCAGCATTGCACCTGCCGTTGCCTCTGCTTCGGTTCATTTAGCTGAGGTAGTTACTACTGCTGCTTCTGGAGCATCTCATATTAAGTTTGGAAATGTGGATAAGCAAACGGTTTTTCGTTTAATCATTCCAGGATCCATTGGTGCATTTTTAGGAGCTACATTTCTGAGTAATTTACCAGGAGATTTGGCGAAACCATATATATCTTTATTTTTGCTTATATTAGGGGCGTATGTTCTACTTCGATTTTTATTTAAATTTAGAGCAAATGAAGAGAAAAAGGGAATAACATTAAGCAGAAGACAAGCTATTCCTTTAGGGTTAATTGCTGGCTTTGCTGATGCTACTGGCGGCGGCGGATGGGGGCCGATTGCTACCCCCGTGTTGTTGTCTCGCAAAGGCATGAGTGCACGCAAAGTGGTTGGCACTGTGGATACAAGTGAATTTGCAATAGCAGTTTCCGCTACTCTTGGTTTCTTTATTTCGCTAGGCTGGGAACAAGTAAACTGGCTGTGGGTTGGAGCGTTGATGATTGGTGGAATAATAGCAGCACCATTAGCAGCATGGCTGGTGCAGAAAATTCATGCCCAACTAATGGGAGTGCTTGTAGGCGGATTTATTATTTTAGTGAATGCAAGAACATTAGTAACATCTTGGATTGAGAACACAACTGTCTACCCATTTGTTTATGCTGGATTAGCCATTGTTTGGGTTGCAGCAATTATTTATACAGCAATAAATATAGGTAATTTCAAAAGTAAGAATAAAGTTACTATTAATAGTCTAGCTGACTAGACAACTTGAGACTCTTTGCATAAATAATTTTTATTATTTATGCAAAGAGTCTTTTATCATATTCCGCATGAAGACCATTCCTTAATGAACAACTGTCCATGCAATGATTTTTCGGAAGGCTGGTTTACAAAGGAAGAAAGAACAAAATGTAAGGTTGAATGATAGTTAGGAATAATGGCACACCTTTTCATGATAAAACAGAAAACACTGGATAGGCATACATAGATAGGGAGTTTCCCAATAAAGATAATGTCACTATATTAATGTAAACCATTACTATCATAGCTAATATAACGGATAAAATAATAGGTTTTATTCCTTTGTTTTGATCTGTTATAGAAGGCAAAAGCATCGAAATTAGAAATATCTCACTGAACCAAACTTGAGGTACAAGTGCTCCTTTAATCGATGGCAATAACCCATATTCCATAACTGGGAGGATATTGGTGATATTTAAATGTGGCAACAGAAAAAAATAATAATAATGGAAAAAGATAAAGTGGAGCAAAAAGCACGGCACATCTTCCAATTATCTCAATTCCGCCGCGTACGGTAAATGCACAAACAAGTATCATGCTTGCCATAATGACGATGGCAGGTGTTTGAAAAAGGAAGATTGTATTGATTAAATTAGCGTATTCTATAGAAATTAACCCGCATGCATGCAAACAGTAAAGCCGGAACTGTTCTGCAGCCCCCATTCTCGATCAGGAAAATAAATTAATTGGTGTGCTTCATGTTTCCAGTATCTATCCCGCTATAAATACGCATTATAGGAAGCTAATGATATAAAAAGAGTACCTGACCCTCCCTGCTTGTAAGCAGGAGAAGGTGGTACTCTTTTTCAGATTCTTACTTATTTTCTTCTACTGTTAATTGTCCTTGTTCCAAGATGCTGTCTTTTACAACAGAAGTTTTGGAACCTTTAATATTCAGTAAAAAGCTTGGTGCAAATGTAGTATGGTGATCTTCAAAGTAGCCTCTATTTGTCATATAGCTTGTTACTACTACATTATTATCTTTATTCTTGTTTGGTGTCACAAAGTGAGCATAGTTAAATGTAATATCGTTAGGGTCAAGGTTATGGTGCAATACAAGGCCAGTTCCATTTAAAGGTTTGTATCCTCCAGTTAAGGAATCTGCCACATATCCTAACATGTAAATATCTTTAGAACCGATTCCGTCAACAGGCATTTTCGATCCTCTTGTACTTGTAAATAAGTACCATTTTCCGTTCATTTCAAAAACATTCGCTCTTTCAATTTCATCTGTAACAGTATTAGATGAAATTAGCGGCTTCATTACTTTTTTCAACGTATAATCATCATTTAATTCAATGATGCCTAGTGCACCATTAGCAATTTCAGCATCCTTTTTCTTAGGGCTTTGCATTAATTTATTTTTTTCTAATTGGAAGAAGGCTTCGCTTTTGCCATAATAAGCTTTATTAGACAGAGACTCTTCCCCTTGGTAGCCAGTTTCTGTACCTGTATTTGCTTCAAACACAAGGTATTTCTTACCATTTTCTTCCACGTAGTGAGGATCTCTTAATGTATGATTGTCAGAGTAGTCTCCACCACCGAAAGCTTGCTCAACTGTTTGATAGTATTTTCCGTCTCCATCAAAGATTGATTTGAAGTCTTCTACACCATCCATTTTAAGAGATTCAGAATCTGGTTGAGATACATTGATTTTAGCAGTTGTTAGTGTTTGCTTGCCAAAAAGTCCTTCTTCCGGTTTGAATGCATGACGGTTTGTATAGAATAAACGAACGTCTCCATCAGATGTTAAGGTTGCAGAACCTGACCACTCTTCTGATTGTTTGTGTAAAATAGCATCGTTGGTATTATACTTATCGCTGGCTTTAAATACTTTACCTGCATTTTTCCAATTTTCGATCGAATTATCGCCTGCTTTTTTATAGAACATATAAACAAATGTATCATTTGCGTCTTTTGGATCTCCTGCTAAGCCAAAAACAATTTCATATCCTTTATATTCTGCTACTGTTCCATCAGCATTTTGCAATGGCCAAGTATCCCACACATCTAAATCAATTGGATTGCCATCTTTGTCTACCCCTTTTGCTGATGGGATGTTTTTTATTGTTGATGCATCAAATTGAGGCACTTTAAATTGGTCACTTTTTTGTTGTTCAGGTAATTTCAGCATGTCAGATCGTGTAATATGGGTAAAACCATAATCTTCTTTATAATCTGTGCTAGCTTTTTCAGCAAAAGCCAGAGATCCACCTCCTACTAAAATAGCTGTAGAAAATGTTAGTGCTGTTGCTTGTTTAGCAATCTTTTTAATATTCATGTTTCTCCCTCTTTCCTAAACAATGTATCTAAAAATATAGTTAATAATTGCTTTAATAGCAGGTATGAACTTTCTTTTTAGACCAGGAAACTCCCCCTGTGTCATTTATTTAGATAGATTTATCACAAACTACTACTACATGAAATAGATTTCCCTTTAATTTGACTTGGCTGAGTCATGAAAACCGGTACCAAAATAATCGAAACTATTAATGAATCTATTTATTTTAGTAATGGAAAGTTTGGCAAACCTCCAAATAAAATGGCAAGAGTCGTTACAACAACAGATTACTTTTATAATGAAAAAGCGTCAATTCGACCAAATGTAACGATATTCAACATTCCGATTTTCATGATCAAATATAACTAGGACAAAAAGGATAAATACTGTTTCTTTCTTATCGTCCATATTAATTTTGTAAATAAAAAGTTTATAACCTTGCAATCTTTTTTTCTCGATCTTTTTTTGAATTTATATAGAGTAGAAAAGAAAAAGGGAGATTGTGATTTATCCCACTCTTAACGGGCAGTAAGCCCCCCACTTCAAGATGCTGTGAAATCGAGGATGCAAGGTGGGGGACAACTGCCCGTAAAGGTCCGAGGAGGTACACAAACTAAGGTCGCCGCTTCCTGTGAACCGTAAGCTTTCCATCAGTTTGGGATGAAAAAACCCCCACTGATGGAAAGGTTCACTTTATTCACTTTTTAAACATTTGAATTAAGATAAAAAACGTCCTCATAAACTATTTTTTTTATTTCTCTTGTAACAATATTGTTATAAAATGCAGGATAAAAGGTCGGAATTGAAATATTGAAAAATTTAGTGCCATTTACTTAAGAGAAAGCAAGTAATAAACCCCAAAAAAGATTATATAGAAAGGAAATGGACAAAAATTGTATGTTGACACTTCTATCATAATCCTATAAATTACTAAAGAATGTTTTTAAAGGAGGAAAATATGGAGAGTCAGACGAACACGCAAGTAAAAATTATAACAGCAGATCCATCGGCTTTAGGTTTATTCGGCCTTGCAATGGTAACGCTTGTTGCTTCATCACAAAAATTAGGCTTAACAGAAGGCTTGTCTCTAGTTTTGCCATGGGCTATTTTCTTAGGAGGAATCGCGCAATTGATTGCATCGCTGCTTGATGCAAAACACAATAATATTTTCGGAACCACTGCATTTGGAGCTTTCGGATTATTTTGGTTTGGAGTAGGGACTACATGGTTGATTCAACTGGGAGTATTTGGTGAAACACTTGCTGCAAATATAGATGTTAAACAGCTTGGCTTTGCATTTATTGGCTATTTAATTTTCAGTCTGTTTATGACAATTGGGGCATTGGAAACAAATAAAGTCTTATTTTTAATTTTTGTCTTTATTGATCTTTTATTTATTGGATTATCTTTAAGCTCTTTCGGCGTTATGTATGAAATAACGCATATGGTAGCTGGAATTGCAGAAATGTTCATCGCTATTTTATCCTTTTATGGTTGTGGTGCTATTGTGTTGAATACACATTTCGGACAAGTTGTTCTCCCGATTGGAAAACCTTTTGGCATTTTTAAAAAGTAGGCTCTGTTAATTTTTATTGATGATTTTAAAAGAAGGTTCGAAGCAGGAATACACTTCGCTTTCCACGGGCGAATGCCAAGCCTCCTCGTCACTTCGCTCTTGCGGGGTCTCGCCTCTTTCGCTTTTCCCGTAGGAGTCTTCGTGTATTCCTGCTGCTTGGTGCTTCAAATATAGACAAAAACAACAATATTGTTTTACAGAGTTAAAAAGTAAATAAAAAGAGGCTGCTTTATAAGCCTTTAAACCCTGAAAAATCCACTAGAAGAATTTCTTAGTGGATTTTTTTCTTACACTGATTATTCATAACAATCATGCTTTTGCTTTTAAAATCCCGCTTTGCCGAAAAAAAACAATAGACATAACATACATAATAGCTGTAAAAGTGGTCACCGCAAGGAAATAGTTAAAGTAATGATAAAGCTGACCGGCGATCAATGCACCTACCGTTGTACCTATGTACATAAGTGAATTGGATAATGCGGCGATTGTTCCTCTTGCAGTTGCGGATAAAGATTGCAGCAAGCTCATCATAAGAGGAAACAAAATGCCGCCAATAAAGAACAGAAAGAAAAATGAAATTTCTACAAGGGAAATATTAGAGTAAAAGGGAAGACAAAAATATAAGATGCCCATCAGTGTAATTCCGCCTAAGAGGGCAGAAGTCGTACCGATTTTATGAATATATCTGCTGCCGAAAATGCTGCCGCATAAATTCCCTAGTCCTAATACAAGCATAGCACCGCCTATCTGACTGACACTAAAATTATAATCGTGGTTCAGCCATGTTCCTAGAAAGGTAAATGTTGCAAAATTTCCTGTTTGAAAAAGAAAGTAGGCTAAAAATAATATAGAGGTTCTAGACTGGGAGAATAATGATTTGTAACGATGAAATATGGATTCTTTATTTTGGATATTTTTATTATTTTCTATAGAAGGAATGAGAAATATGATTAGAAAAAGTAGAATAAAAGAACAAGACGATAAGATAAAAAATGGCATATTCCAAGAGAAAGAAGCAAGGCAGCTGCCGATAGGCAATCCAAATAATTGGGATACTGCTAAACCAGCAGTTACTATCCCCATGCTTTTTATTATCTTTTCTGGTGAAACCAACAAAGGAATCGAAGCCCAAACTTGCGGAGTTACAAATGCAGCACTAACTCCGGCGATAAATCTCATCGTACACATTAGCCAAAAATTTATGGCTAATCCGCATAAAAAAGTAGAAATCATAAAACAGATCATTCCGTAGATCATCACTTTTTTTCGATTAAGATTATCAGAGATAGGTCCAGAAATAAAAGCGAAAATGGCGTATCCCAACGCATAGGAACTGACCATCCACCCAGAGATATCTGTCGGTACATGATAAAGTGCAGAAAGTGTGGGCAATAATGGAGAAATCAAAAAAGTATCTGTTCCTATAACAAACATCACAAAGAAAAATAAAATGATTACTTTATTCATAAAAAATCCCCCTAAACATTTAATAGTTTCAAAACTTTAAAACTTTGGAACAAAAAGTGAAATAAATTCGCAAAAATTTCAAGCTGTACGCTAACATTTATCCCACTCTTAACGGGCAGTAAGACCCCCACCTCAAGATGCCGAGAAATCGAGGAAGCTAGGTGGGGGATAACTGCCCGTAAAGGTCCGATAAGTGCAACTAACCATCAGTGGGGGGTGAGGAAAAACCCCCACTGATGGAAGTTTACTTTATCGACAGCTTGAAACTATTTAAAGTGTTTCTAAAAAATTCGGCAAATATTTTTCGAATGTTTCTAAGTTCAGTTTGACATATTTAGTTCGTGAATCTTTTCGTACAAGCGTCAACTTTGCTTCTCTTAGTGTTTTAAAATGATAGGAAGCAGTTGTTTTTAAAATATTGCACCTCTCACCAACCTCTCCACAGCTTAACTCCTTTCCGCTAAGATAAAGTGTACGAACAATCGCAATTCTTGATTCATCTGATAAGGCCTTAAATATTTGTACTCTTATTTCATCATCCAATAGTTTTATATCCATGAAACTATGGTATTATATAAATCTGGAAAAATCAAGTGATTTTTACAGAAAGGATCAAAGTTTAAAAGAAGTCATTTGATTAAAACAAAAGCTATTATTTACTGTGACATTTAAAGAACTATTTGAAGTAAACTGGTGAATTAAAGCCAAAAGATAGCTATAATGAATGCAACAGAAAGAGAAAAGGGTTTCAAGTTTCTTTTCATATAGAAGGAGGAACAGTAACTTTGTATCATCTAACCGAGATGGAGATGCTGATTCAATTATTTGAAAGAGCAGCCTTATTGCTGATTTCTTTATTTTTTATGGCAAGGGTGCCTAAGTTTAAAGAAATCTTGCAAAAGGACAACCATACACCTACTGAATTAACTTTTATAAGCATGATTTTTTGCCTTTTTGCTATATTTGGCACTTATTCTGGCATTGAAGTGGAAGGATCTCTTGTCAATATAAGAACCATCGCGATTATGTCCGGCGGCATATTATTTGGTCCATGGGTGGGAATCATTACTGGTATTGTTTCCGGGATGCATCGCTATTTAATCGATATTGGAGGAGTAACATCCGTTCCTTGCCTTATTACGAGTATTTTAGCTGGTATTGTTTCTGGATATATTTATTGGCGTGTAAAAAAAGCAAACCGCTGGATAATAGGAATCGCTGCCGGAATGATTTGTGAAAGTTTAACGATGGTATTCATTTTATTGTTGGCAGAACCTTTTCATCTTGGTTTGGATATAGTGATAAAAATAGCCATTCCAATGATAGTGGGACAAGTCAGCATAGGATTGATTGTCTTATTGATTGCAAGTGTAGAAGGGGAAAAAGAAAGAATTGCAGCAAAACAGGCGAAGCTTGCTTTGGATATTGCCAATAAAACATTGCCATATTTTCGTTCTATTAATGCAGATTCCCTACATACCATCTGTACGATTATTAAAAATGATATTAAAGCAGATGCAGTTGCCATTACAGATACAAGAGACGTACTTGCATATGTGGGATTCGGCGAAGAAAAATATAATGGAAGCCATGAAATTATCAGTGATTTAACAAAGGAAACCATTCGAAGCGGAAAAATTACGATTCGAAATAATATTGCGGATCATCACACCCCGCAGATTCACTGTTTACTTATTATTCCTTTAGAAGAAAGAGGGATTATTACAGGGACTTTAAAAATCTATTATCGAGAAGCATATACGATTACCTATACTTTGCAAACAATGGCAATTGGTCTTGCCCAGATTATTTCGACATTAATGGAAGTTTCCAGAATAGAACAAATGAAAGAAGCGGCAAATAAAGCGGAATTAAAAGCCCTGCAAACAAAGATTAATCCTCATTTTTTATTTAATGCACTAAATGCAATTGCTTCTACAACAAGAAGAAATCCAGAAAAAGCAAGAGAACTAATTCATAATCTATCTGGGTATATGCGTTATAACTTGGAAGTAGGGGAAGAATTAATCGATATTCAAATCGCTCTTCAGCAGGTTCGAGACTATATTGAAATAGAGCAAGCGAGGTTTGGAAGCAGACTCCAAGTTGAGTATGAAATAGAAGACATTCATGTAAAGCTTCCAAGCTTGCTCATTCAACCGCTTGTTGAAAACGCTGTAGTTCATGGAATATTAAAAAGAAAGGATCCTGGTCTAGTCAGTATTTCTGTGAAAGAGATGGGAGAGAAAATCAGAATTAGTGTGAAGGATACCGGAGAAGGAATAACACAAGAAGTGATTGATAAGTTATACAACAATGAAGTGCCGTCGAAACAAATTGGTTTATCCAATGTCCATCAGCGAATAAAATTGATTTATGGAACAGGACTAGTAATAAAACGATTAAATCCAGGTACAGAAGTATATTTTGAGATGGTAAAGGAGAAAAAATGAAAGCGATTATTGTAGAGGATGAAATTCCGGCAAGAGAAGAAATGGAGTATTTAATAAAAACACACAGCAACATCGATATTTTAGCATCCTTTGAAGATGGTTTAGACGTTTTAAAGTTTTTACAAGAAGAAGAGGTAGATGCTATTTTTCTCGATATTAATATCCCATCTTTGGATGGAATGCTGCTTGCCAGCAATATTAGCAAGTTTGCGAAAAAACCGTATATTATTTTTACAACTGCTTATAAAGAACACGCTGTACAGGCATTTGAATTGGAAGCATTTGATTATATTTTAAAGCCATACGATGAAAAAAGAATTGCTGCCATGCTGAAAAAATTAGAAGAGGCATTTAACAGAAATTATAAGGGATTAACAAAAGAATCAGATTCAAAAGGGCAAGTAGCAAACACAAGGACACAAGGCAGAATAAATCTGCGGAAAAATGATCATATTATTGTGACGGATGTAAATGAAATTTATTATGCAGCAGCAAGTGAAAAGGTAACACTCGTTTATACGAAGGAAGATGAATATATGATGGCAATGAGCATCTCTGAATTTCATTCCAAATTGCCTCAAGAAATCTTTTTTAAATGTCATCGTTCTTATACAGTCAACTTAACGAAAATTCATGAAATTGTTCCATGGTTTAACCATACTTATTTGCTGCGATTGAAAGATTTAAAGGGAGAGGTCCCAGTGAGTAGAAGTAAGACAAAAGAATTCCGGCAAATTATGCACTTGTAAATGCCGTTCATTCCGAATTTTGTGCATTTCATTCTGATAATGATTTCACTTTTGTTTCCGGTGGTATAATTTTTCATGTAAGGGTTATCATTAATGGTTTATTTAATGAAAAAAACATACAAAATACTATTCTGAAAAAATAGGAGACTGGAAGGAAAAGAGGAGAACGATATGAAAATGAAAACTGAAAAACGGTGGCAGATTGTAATTGGCACGATTATTGTTCAAATGGGGTTGGGAACCATTTATACGTGGAGTTTATTTAATCAGCCATTGGTGGATGCTTTTGGATGGAAATTAAGTTCTGTCGCTATTACTTTTTCCATTACGAGCTTTGCTTTAGCATTTTCTACTTTATTTGCTGGCAAGTTGCAGGATAAATGGGGCATTCGTCGCTTAATAAGAAATGCAGGCATCTTGCTAGGTCTGGGACTAATATTATCTTCCCAAGTTTCGTCCTTATGGATGCTGTATATTTTAGCAGGTGTTGTGGTTGGTTTTGCAGATGGAACAGCATATATAACTTCTCTATCCAATTTAATTAAATGGTTCCCAGAGAAAAAAGGATTCATATCCGGAATTTCTGTTGGAGCATATGGTACAGGAAGTTTATTATTCAAATTTATAAATGGTTCATTTATTGCATCGTTTGGTGTTTCAAAAGCATTTATGTTTTGGGGGATTATCGCATTGATCATGGTGGTAGGCGGATCATTTTTGATTAAAGAGGCAAAGGCAGCAAGTCAAAAACAATCCTCTCAAGCGATTCAAAAAGAGTATACAGTAAAAGAAATGCTGAAAACAAAGCAAGCATACCTTTTGTTTGTGATGTTTTTCACAGCATGCATGAGTGGATTATATTTAATTGGCATTGTCAAAGATATTGGGGTAAGTTTAGCAGGATTAGATATGGAAACAGCAGCAAATGCGGTGGCATTAGTAGCTATCTTTAATACAATTGGCCGGATAATATTAGGAGCATTATCAGATAAAGTAGGCCGCTTAAAAGTTGTATCAGGTGCATTAGCTGTAACTGCAATAGCGGTTTCTGTTTTAAGTTTTGCACCACTTAATTTCCCATTGTTCTTCGCTTGTGTTGCAGGAATCGCCTTCTGTTTTGGAGGGAATATTACGGTTTTTCCTGCTATCGTTGCAGATTTCTTCGGACTTAAAAATCAAAGCAAAAACTATGGAGTCATTTATCAGGGGTTTGGAATAGGAGCATTATCCGGTTCCTTTATCGCAGCGGCACTAGGTGGATTTGTTCCAACATTTACGGTTATCGCTATCCTTTGTATTGTTTCGTTTATTATAGCTTTAACAGTAAAACCACCGTACCAAGGAAAATCCATACAAGAAAAGAAACAAAAGCTTCACGGCATGAAGCCATATACAAGACTTGGATAATTGGTTGAAATTATAGTAGAAAAGAGTTTTCCATAGGAGAGCTCTTTTTTTAAGGCAATCCAACTTTTTAATCACTAAGCTTTTTGTATAACATGTATCGCATTTTAATAGTTGAGAGCGCTTTCTAAAAAACTTTGATAAAAGCGAACAACTTTTCTTTAATTCTTCATAAATGTTCGTTTTTTTATATTGACGGATGAAAGACATCTTGATAAACTGAAACAGTAGTGCAAAATGTTTCATAATCGTATAATCTCGTATAATTTTGGGAAATATGGTCCAAAAGTTTCTACCAAGCTACCGTAAATAGCTTGACTACGAGGGAAGTGCATAGAGGGGTTATTAGTATCTAATAGATATTTTTATTAGTTTCCCTTACTATACACCAAATCCCCCTGGTCAACGCTCCTTACATTTTTTGGAGTGTTTTTTTGTTTTATTGCTCAAAGCAGTGTATTTTTACATGCATTTGACTGAATAAATTCGGATTATTCGAAAGGGAATATTCGAAAGAGAGAAAATATTTTAATAATTTTGTATTTTTGTGCTTGTTTTTAAAATATTCTTAATTTATACTGTGAACATGCGATGTTATTTAAGTTAACACCGCATGAGAGAAATATAAAAGATTATGTAATTTAACAGTTGAATAATAGACAGATAGTTAAAATACAGGGGATGATAGGATTTCATTGAATTTATTTATCCATATAGGAAAACCTTTTCCTGAAAAGTCTAGTTTTAATTTTACTAATGTTTTTATAAAGTGGTGAATTAAAGATTTTCTGGGGAGAACTGTATTTCCCACCAAATTTTACTGATTTAGGAAAACCTTTTCCTGAATTTGGATTAAAAAGCAGATTATCCTTCTCTTTAAAAATTCACTAGAATGGATATCGTTAGAATTTTCTTGTGATAGAGTCGAAAAACAACGTAATCATAGTATTTAACTATTTAACTATTTAACTATTTAACTATTTAACTATTTAACTATTTTACATAAGGAGGTTATCGGAATGGCGGGTATGCGATTTAATCATGTAAAGAAAAAATATAAAAATGATGCTTATACAGTTAAAGATTTTCATCTAGAAGTAAAGGATAAAGAATTCCTAGTACTTGTTGGTCCATCCGGCTGCGGAAAGTCAACAACGCTGCGAATGATTGCTGGCTTGGAGGACATAACAGAGGGAGAGTTTTATATTGGAGATAAATTGGTGAACGAAATTGCTCCAAAAGATAGAGACATTGCAATGGTATTTCAAAACTATGCTCTGTATCCACATATGACTGTTTTTGAAAACATGGCATTTAGTTTAAAGCTTCGCAAAGTATCAAAAAAGGAAATTGAAAAACAAGTAATAGAAGCAGCAAAAATATTAGATCTTGAGCATCTGCTGAAAAGAAAGCCTAAAGCTCTTTCAGGTGGACAAAGACAGCGTGTTGCGTTGGGTCGAGCGATTGTCCGTGATCCGCAGGTTTTCTTAATGGACGAGCCATTATCCAATTTAGATGCAAAACTGCGTGTCCAAATGCGGGCTGAAATCAGCAAGCTGCATAAGCGTTTGGAAACAACATTTGTTTATGTAACCCATGATCAAACCGAAGCGATGACAATGGGAGACCGCATCGTTGTTATGTATAACGGGGAAATTCAGCAAGCCGCAACGCCAACAGAAATTTATGAATATCCCGTTAATAAATATGTTGCAGGCTTTATTGGTTCTCCTGCTATGAATTTTATAGGTGGGAAAATTACCGAAGAAGATGGCAGCATCTATTTTACAGCACCAGGAGTAAAGTTTAAGGTTTCCAAAAACAATGATACCGCACTTCGTTCCAAAGGATATGTAAATAAAGAGATTATCCTTGGAATTAGACCGGAAGATTTTTATGATTCGAACAACGAGAATGCTTTAGCTCCAATACAAGTAGAGATAGAAGTTGTGGAAAATATGGGCTCCGAACAGTATTTGTATGTACAGATTAATGGCACACAATTGACAGCAAGGGTAAAAGGAAAAGAAATATTCACAAGTGGTGAGCAGCTGAATTTATATATGGATACGAACAAAGTTCATTTCTTTGATAAAGAAACAGAACTAGCAATACGCTGATTTTTCATAAAGTTCTGGGGGAAATGCAGTGAAGATTATGGATAGCTACTTTTCTTGCAATCACTAGTTTAGTGAAGACAGGCTGTTTTTTTAAAACACTAATGTGTTTCAATATATAAAATATAAGAGAGCAGAGGGGAATTGGAAATGAAAAAAGGGCTAATTTTATTTATTGCAATGATGATGTTGTTGCTTGCTGGATGTAGTGGGAAGTCAGATAGTGATAAGAAGTCAACCGATGATCAAGCAAATGCAGGTGGAACTTCTGAAGAACTAGTACCAGAAGATGGAGCTACTTTGAAATTATGGACAGTTAAAAATAAATTTACAGAAGATGCAATTGCAGAATTTGAAAAGCAATATGGTGTTAAAGTCGAGTTGGAAGATGTTTTTTACACGGAAACGTTAGATCGTTTGAAAACAGATGGACCAGCAGGATTGGGAGCAGATTTGCTTGCGTTCGGTCATGACCGTGTAGGTGATGCAGCTAAGTCAGGACTTATTTTGCCAAATGATTATTTTGAGGAAGAAACAAAAAGTAATACGGAACAATCAGCTATCGATGCCGTAACATTTGATAATATTTTATATGGATATCCACAATATATGTACACATATGCAATGTATGTCAACAGAGATATTGTAGGTGATGCTAAGCTGGATACTTGGGATGAAGTAATGGACATTGCGAAAAAGTACAATGATATTCCAAATAATAAATATGGGTTTATGATGGAAACAAACAGTCTTTATGATGTGAATTCCTTTATGGCAGGTTATGGTGGATATGTTTTCGGAAAGAATGGAACAGATAAAAATGATTTAGGGATTAATAGTGAAGGATCTGTCAAAGGGATGGAATTCTTTAAATCTCTTAAAGAAATTCTACCAATTAAAAATACAGAAATCACACGTGATGTAAAAACTAGTTTATTCCACGAAGGAAAAGTAGGGTTAAATATTGACGGAACATTTAATGCAGCTTCTTATAAAGATGTATCATTTGATATGGAAGTTGTTCCTCTACCAGAAATGCCTGGTGGAAAGCGTCCATTGGCATACTCTGGTATCAGTGGATTATATGTTTCTGCCTATTCAAAATATCCAAATGCAGCAAAACTATTTGCACACTTTATGGCATCAAAAGATAATCAAATAAAAAGTGCAGAAGCATTAGGTAATATTCCAGTATTTAAAGGCGTTGATAGCAGCATGCCTGAATTTAAAGACAATAAATTAATGCAAGGATTTATTGAACAATCAAAATACACAACACCAATGCCTAATATCCCAGAAATGGAATACTATTGGGTGAATGTGGTTCCAGCTTTAGAGCTAATTTGGAATGGTGCAGACATTCAAAAGACTTTAGATCAAGCACAGGAAAAGATGAAAGAAAGTATTGAGGCAGGCAGTAAATAATCGGAGTGAAGAGGTTTTTTTCATCGAGGACCATCTGGAAAAAAAATCCAGATGGTCACAATCTTGTTTGACTGAAGGGAGTTGTAAGGAAGAATGATTCAGGAGTCGAACATAAAGGAATATAAATATTCTAATGTTTCTCTGCATCGCAAGAAAGCAGTTATCCTATCGATTATAGCTATGGGTCTAGGACAAATTTATAATAAGCAATATATAAAGGGAATAATTCTTTTTGTTATTCACCTTTTTAGTTTATATACAGTCATATTTCGGCTTCCACATGCACTTTGGGGATTGACAACATTAGGAGAAAAAGCCACTCGTTTAGAAAAAGTGGGCAGACTCTATCAAAACGTAATCGGAGATCACTCCATCTATTTAATGGTAGAAGGTCTTATTACAACCTTTATTTTAATTATTGTTGCATGTATATATGTTATGAATATTAAAGATGCATTTCGTACAGGGAAACTAAGAGAACAAGGGAAAAAATTAAACAATTTTGGGCAGACGGTTAAATATGTGTCTGAATACAAGTTCCCCCAAATCATTTTATCTGTTCCGATGTTAGGGATATTTTTCTTTACGGTTTTGCCTATCATCTTTATGATATTAATTGGTTTTACAAATTATACAAGAGAAACGATGCCACCTGCACATTTAATAGATTGGCATGGTTTTAAGACATTCACCGATATATTTAAAATAAAAGCATGGAGCAACACATTCTATGGAGTAACAATTTGGACTTTTGTATTTGCTCTTTTTGCCACTCTTTTATCATTCATTGGAGGGTTTGCTGTTGCGTTATTGCTGCAGCAGAAAGAGATTAAATACAAAAAGTTTTGGAGAACTATTTTTATTCTTCCGTTTGCGATACCGATGTTTGTTTCTGTACTAATTCTGCGAAATATGTTCAATGGACAATTTGGTCCGATTAATCAGTATTTGAAAATGTTGGGCATAGCTCAGGCTCCATGGCTATCTGACCCAATGTGGGCAAAAATTACTTTGATTTTAGTTAATTTCTGGTTAGCTTTTCCTATCACGATGCTAATGATCATTGGTATTTTAACCACCATACCAAAGGATTTATTTGAAGCTGCAGAAATGGATGGAGCTAACGGAATACAAAAGCTCCGTTTAATTACGTATCCGATCGTTATGCATGCAATGGCGCCATTGATTATTATGTCGTTTGTAGCAAACATTAATAATTTTAATGTTGTATATTTATTAACAAACGGAACGCCTACAAATGCAGACTACAGATTTGCCGGAAGCACCGATATATTAATTACTTGGCTTTATAAGCTATCTATGATTCAGGGACAATATAATTTTGCTTCTGTTATTGGTATATTTATTTTCATCGTTTTATCTGTATTTGCGATATATAATGTACAGCGTACGAAAGCATTTAAAGAGGAGGATACACATTGATGTTTATATCGAAAAAAAACATTCGTGTTTCATTAAGTTATATCGCTCTAATCCTCATTGCGATCATTTGTATTTACCCAGCTATTTGGGTGATTCTTTCTTCTCTTCGTCCAGGGGCATCTTTATATAGCGAAACATTGATTCCTGCTAAAATCACGTTTGATCATTATCTGTCTTTATTTAAAAAATATCCATTTGCTCAATGGTATTTCAATACAATTAAAATAGCAGTAATCAGTACATTTTTCGGAACTATTTTTACTCTTATAACAGGTTATGTATTTTCCGTCTATCGTTTTAATGGCAGAAAAAAATTAATGAATACGTTGTTAGTTCTTGGATTGTTTCCTGGATTTATGAGTATGATTGCAATTTATATTTTGCTTACCCAAATGAATCTTCTGAATACACATATTGCTATTATTCTCGTATATGTTGCAGGATCACCATTATTTTTCCTATTTGCAAAAAGTTATTTTGACACGATGCCAAAAAGTGTAATTGAAGCGGCACGGATTGATGGTGCAGGTCATTTATTAACTTTTTTCAGAATTATTTTACCGATGTCAAAGCCGTTGATTGTATTTACATCGTTAATGACATTTAATGGAGCATTTACAGATTTTATTTTTGCGAAACTTGTTTTGCGTTCACCAGAGCAAAAAACATTAGCTGTTGGACTATTTGATTTAATTGGAGAGAAAGTCGCAAGTCAGTTTACTGTATTTGCAGCAGGGTGTGTCATGATTGCCTTGCCTGTTACTTTATTATTTATATTTATGCAGAGATATTTAATAGAAGGATTAACTGCAGGAGCAGATAAAGGGTAACGGTCACTATTGCAATGGATTAATGAGCGATAATTCCTTCGTTGCATGGCATCTCTCTTTTAATGAAGATTAATCAATGAATAATGGGAAAAAAATAAAGCCATCACAGTGTAAAAGCAGTGATGGCTATTATTATAGCTCTGAAGGGGGAGGATCTATATTTTGAAAAGAATGATTCAATTATGGCTTGTCGTTTTGTTTGCTGTGTTTTTAGCGGCAGGGTGTCAAAAAAAAGATGAAACAAAAAAAGAAACGGAGTCTGCTATAAAAGAAGAAACGGGCATAAAGAATGATCAAAATAGGATCTATTATGAGATATTTGTCCGTTCTTTTGCTGATAGCAATGGGGATGGTATTGGTGATATAAATGGTATCACAAGCAAGCTGGATTATTTGGAAGACTTAGGCATTGAAGGGATATGGCTAACGCCTATTATGCCATCTCCAAGCTATCATGGCTATGATGTAACGGATTATAGAGGTATTAATCCAGCATATGGAACATTAGAAGATTTTAAGAAATTGGTGAAAGAAGCACATTCTCGCAACATAAAAGTGCTAATGGATTTAGTTATCAACCACACTTCAATTGATCATCCTTGGTTTCAAAAAGCATTAAAAGGGGATCCTGCCTTTAAAGATTACTATGTTTGGGCAGGCAAAGACTCAAACAAAAATCAGGTAGGTGATTGGGGTCAAAAGGTTTGGCACGAGAAAAATCAGCAGTTATATGAAGGATCTTTTTCAGATTCCATGCCAGATTTAAATTATGATTCCAAATCAGTTCGTTCTGAAATGGAAAATATAGGGGAGTTTTGGCTGGAGAATACAGGAATTGATGGTTTCCGTTTAGATGCAGCAAAATATCTGTACAGCTTTTATCAATCACCAAAAAACAATGAAAAAACGATAGACTTCTGGAAAGAGTTTAATGAAAAAATGCAAAAAATTAAACCGAATGTTTTTTTAGTGGGAGAGGTTTGGGATACCCCTGGTGTCGTTGGTCCATATCTAAAAGGATTAAACTCTGCATTTAATTTCGATTTATCTGAAGTAATGATTAATACAGCAAAACTCGGAGATGATCGGGGAATTGTTTCGAGAGTGAGCAATGTCCGAGATTTTTATCAAAAAAATAATCCGAATTTTATGGATTCTATCTTTCTTACAAATCATGATACCAATCGCCTAATGAGCAGAGTGAACAACGATGTAAATAAAGCAAAAATGGCAGCTGCACTATTGTTGACATTGCCAGGAAATCCATTTATTTATTATGGGGAAGAAATTGGGCTGGAAGGCAATAAGCCTGACGAATATCTTAGAGAGCCTTTTATCTGGAATCAAACGAATGATCCAGCTCAAACGGACTGGATGGAGGAAAAATATAATAATAACAAGCCAGAAATAGCATTATCGGAACAGATGAAAGACAATGATTCATTATTTAATCACTATAAAAATTTAATCCACGCAAGAAAAAACAGCTTGCCGTTAAAATCAGGAGAAATAGCGGAGGCGCCTTATAAAGAAGCTGGTTTGGTTGCATTTAAAAGAGTAGCAGATAAAGAAGAAGTAACGGTGCTTCATAATGTCAGCAGCAAGGAAATAGCAATAAAAAATGTAGAAAAAAAGAACAATATTTATTTTGCAACTTTCAACATTTCTAATGTGAAAAATACCATCACATTGCCTTCATATAGTACCCTCATCTTAAAATAGAAATAGAAACCAGTAAAAAGGATTGTTTTCTTGAAAACAATCCTTTTTGCGCATTATTTATTATAATGACAAAGGTGTTTATTAGGATATTTTTCTACTAGTTGGTTCCAAAAATCAAATTATTTCGAATGAACTACTGGATTATCCCACTCTTAACGGGCAGTAAGACCCCGCCACAAGATGCCGAGAAATCGAGGAAGATAGGCGGGGGATAACTCCCCGTAAAGGTCCGATAAGTGCAAGTATAGATCAGATTAGCTGATGAATCTTACAGGTTCTATTGTATAAAAGAAAAAAACATTGTATATTTAATCTAATTGAAAATGATAATCAATACTATTTATTGCATAGGAGTGAATGGTAATGGAACAGGAAGAATTATATGATGTGACAATAATTGGTGGAGGGCCAGCGGGGCTTTATTCAGCATTTTATAGCGGACTTAGAGAAATGAAAACAAAATTAATAGAATATCAGCCACAATTAGGCGGGAAAATCCATGTATATCCTGAAAAAATGATTTGGGACATTGGGGGGCTTACCCCAATTTCAGGGGAAAAGTTAATTCAGAAGCTTGTGGAGCAAGGATTAACTTTTAACCCTGAAGTGGTGCTAAAGGAGAAAGTAGAAAAGATAACAAGAAATGGTGAGGGGATTTTTGTATTACAAGCTGCTTCAGGTCAGGTGCACTTTTCCAAAACGGTTATTGTTGCAGTCGGAGGTGGGATTTTAAATCCACAAAAGCTCGAAATTGAAGGGGCAGAAAGGTTTGAAGTGTCTAATTTGAATTATACGGTAAAATCTTTAAAATGGTTCAAAGATAAAACAGTCATCATTTCAGGTGGTGGAAATACAGCAATAGATTGGGCGAATGAATTGGAGCCTATTGCTAAAAAAGTATATTTAACATACAGAAAAAGTGCTTTAGCAGGACATGAAGCTCAAGTGACTCAATTAATGAACAGTTCGGCTGAGTGTTTCTGCCATACATCAATCACCAAGTTAATTGCCTGTGAAAATCATGATGTAATTGAATATGTAGAACTAACGAATCACGACACTGGTGAAGTTTCCAATTTGCCAATCGATGAAATCATCATAAATCATGGCTATGAACGGGAAACTTCTTTGCTTCGGAATAGCGAATTGAATATTGATATGGCTGAAAATTATTATATTGCAGGCAACGCTGCCAGCCAATCTTCTGTAGATGGGTTATACGCAGCGGGAGATATTTTACATCATGACGGGAAATTGCATTTAATAGCTGGGGCTTTTCAAGATGCTGCAAACGCAGTAAATAAAGCCAAACAATTTATTCAGCCAGATGCTAATAGATTTGGAATGGTTTCTTCTCATAATGAAGTTTTCAAAAAACGAAATAGAGAATTAGTAAAACAAATGATGAAGTAGAAGAAGGTTCAAAGTAAAAAAGTTTGATCATGGTTTGCTGCCTTATAACCATTATCAAACTTTTTTACTTTTAGTAGATTAATTACCATTCTCCAAAATATATAAATATTCAATCATCCGCGTTGCTAAAACCATTCATTAATAAATTCCAAAGTAATAAGAAAAGGAATACAATAAGCATACAGGCTTAATATTGTTAGTCTAAACTATAACCGAATTATTATTCTTGCTATGATAATTTTTAAGAAAAGAGCATAAAAATAATGAATAACAAGAGGATCATTTGTTTGAATGGTATTAATATTCATGAACGTGAAGCAATTTTTGTAAAAGAATACCTCAAATACGTCTTAAGTCTGATTGTACATTCCATTTTAAGTCCATAGCTATTTCTCGCTATTTTCGCTATTCTAAAAAAGAGAAAAACCATTTATCCCACTCTTAACGGGCAGTAAGCCCCCCGCCTCAAGATGCTGAGAAATCGAGGAAGCTAGGTGGGGGGGAACTTCCCGTAAAGGTCCGAGGAGGTACACAAACTAAAATCGCCACTTCCTGTGGCAACGTTTGTGTGATCCACATCCTGTGGACCTTAAGCCTTCCATCAGTGGGGATAAAGAAAACCCCCACTGATGAAAAGTTCACTTTATTTAACTATAAACTTCTTGTTAATAGATGGTAAAATAAGGAGTATAAGTCAGGAGTCGATGATATGAATCCATTTTCACTTTTTCTTATTCGGTCTGGGATAACGATCCCGGCAGGTGTGCTTACTTGGTTTAGCAGCATTCTCTTTTTGGATCAAACGTTTTTCCCTTCCGTTCTATATGCTATAGTTGTTGGCTCTGCCGCCTATTTCATAACAGATGGTGTGATTAAGCATAGATTTTTAAAGAAGCAGGATTTAACGAGAAAAGAATATAAATATATTAATAAGGAACTAAAAGGCGCAAAAATCAAAATTGCTCGTTTAAATAGAGCGGTATTTGCAGTACGCCATTTTTCTTCTCTTAAACAGAGAATTGATCTTATACGAGTAACGAGAAAAATATATCGTTTAACGAAACAAGAACCAAAACGATTTTATCATGCAGAGAAATTTTATTACTCCCATCTAGATTCTATTGTCGAGATTACAGAGAAATATGCATTATTATCAACACATCCTAAAAAAAATCGTGAACTGCAATTAACTCTCCGTGATACAAGGAATACGTTAGAACAATTGACAAAATCAATTGAAGAAGATCTTCATGAAATTCTTACTGATGATATTGACGATCTACACTTTGAATTGGATGTAGTAAAGCATACTACTTTCAAGAAGAAGGATGATAACTTGTTTGATGAAAGCAGGAACCTGAAATGAGTGAAGAATTAAATATAGCTTCCACAAACAAAAATTTATTTGATGAACTATTTTTCCTGCCCCTGGATGCTGTAGATATAAATGAACAGAAAGAGAAGGCGAAATCCATTCGCCTTCTTGACGTACTTTCAGAAGAGGAGAAAAAAAGAGTAATGGAACTGGCTCAAAATCTTGACCCAGCTAATCATAGAGATATGATTTCATTTGGCGCTAAGGCACAAAAGAATCTACTTTCTTTTTCTCATGCGATGTTGTTGCATGTACAAAAAAAGGATGTTGGAGAAGTTGGCGATATTATTGGGGAACTAATGGGAAAGCTCTACGAAATTAATCCGGATGACTTAAGGATGGAAAAAAAATCGTTTTTTACACGGATTTTTGGAAGAGTTTCACATTCTGTTCAGGAAGTATTATCAAAATATCAAAAAACGGGAGCTCAAATTGATCGAATTAGTGTAAAGTTAGAGCGCAGTAAAAATATTTTATTAGCAGATATTCATTTATTAGAACAATTATATGAAAACAATAAAGAATATTTTTATACACTTAATATTTATATTGCTGCAGCTGAATGGAAGCTGGAAGAATTAACAAATGAAGTCATTCCAAAAATGAAAATAGAAGCTAAATATGATCAAGATGAAATGAAACATCAAGAAGTAGAAGATATGCTGGAGTTTGCAGAACGTTTGGAAAGAAGAATTTATGATTTAAAAATAAGCAGACAAATTACACTCCAAACAGCTCCGCAAATTCGGTTGATTCAAAACACGAATAAAACCGTTATAGACAAAATTCAATCCTCTATTTTAACGACTATTCCATTATGGAGAAATCAAGTAGGCATTGCATTAACACTGCTGCGACAAAGACATGCAGTAGAAACGCAAAAAAAGATGAATATGGCGACAAAAGAAATTATACAAAAAAACGAAAAATTAATAAAAAGCAATACATTGGATAACAGCCATAACAATGATTTAGAAGATATTCATTTATTAAAGCAGACACAGCTGGGCTTAATTTCAATATTAGAAGAAACTCTCTACATGCAGGAGGATGCCCGCAAAAAAAGAATACAAGCAGAACAAGGTTTTGTCTTAATGGAAAATAAATTAAAAACAGCGCTTATGCAGATGAAAAAGGAATGAGGGAGGATAAGGATAACGCCAGTATGGTTGTTGGGCCTTGTCCGCTTTTTTTATAGGCTGTTCGAATCAATCTGCTATCTCCTTATCTCCTGTTAACTCACTTGTTCATCTTTTCTGTTATTTTTGCATGCTTTGTTTTTCTTCTATCAGTTTATTAAAATGCATTCGCTTATTTAGGATATAAAAAACAGGAATTCCAAATGCCATCACAGCAAATTCCCCCACGGCAGTCGTATACCATGTATATAAAAATGGCAGATCAAAAGCTAAATAAAGTTCAAACGCGATGAAAAACATAGTAATCGTAAATACAATGGTGTTTATGATCATTCGATTTATGGTGTTTTTAATATACCGGCCGATAAAAATAGTAACAAACAGAGCTATGAGTGATTGGGCAACACCAAAAATAAGATCATATGCCTTCATTGGTGAAAAGAACAAATTAGCTGAGAATACGCCAACAATAATTCCATACATGTATTTTTTATTAAATACAACGAGATGGTTAAACATTTCCGAAATTCGAAACTGGATATTTGTAAAACCAAAAGGGGCAATGATGCCAGATACAGCAATATAAAGTGCAGCAATCATGCCGTTTACTGCGATTGTTTTTATTTTCATTTTTTTTCTCTCCCTTAGTTTTTTTACGTGGGATGGTCCCGAACCACGACTTCCAATATATAAATCCAAAAAAAATGTTATAGCATCATTCCTATGTAAGTCAATATTTTTTTAGTACAAGAAAAGCGGAGGCGCCCGTTTAACGACGAACGGACTGGAGCGCTTCGAACGAGATAAAGGAAACACGAAGAGCGAAGCGATTCGATGTTGACTTATCGTAAGGAGAAGAGTGAAGTATGAGAGTCGTTGGGAGCAGTAGCTGGATCGAAGAAAAGCGGAGGCGCCCGTTTAGTATATTTTTTTATAGAATTAATGGAAAATTTAGAATACAATAAGGAGGAAACTTAGATTCACGAAATAAAAGAAAGAAGGGATGCATATGACAGAGAAGTTTATCAGCAAAACGATGGAAGAGAGTTTTAGTCAGCTATTAGCAAATCCTCTTGTAAAAAAGGGACTGGATTTTTTGAAAAAAGATGCAGAAAATACGCTAGAGGAACAAATAGAACTCACCTGCATTCCAGCTCCAAGCTTTTTAGAAGAAGAAAGAGGAAATGTTTATAAAGAAAAACTAGCGTTATTAGGACTCTCAAAAATAGAGAAAGACAAGCATGGAAATGTTTTTGGCATTCGATATGGCACAGGAGAAGGTCCGAGATTATTTGTAAGTGCTCATTTAGATACGGTTTTTCCAGAAGGTACGGATATTCTTGTAAGGAAGAAGGAGGGAAAAGTATTTGCCCCAGGAATTTCTGATGACGGAAGAGGTTTGGCAGCTGTCTTATCTGTCGCGAGGGCATTTAATGATACCAATATACAAACAAAAGGAGATATTATTTTTGGAGCTACAGTAGGAGAAGAAGGTTTAGGTGATTTAAGGGGAGTAAAAGGATTCTTTCTTAATCGTAGCGATATTGATGGCTTTATTTCCATTGAACCGGGTAGTCCAGAGAATATTGTCTATCTTGGTACTGGAAGTCATCGGTATCAGATAACATATAAAGGATCTGGAGGGCATAGTTTTGGAGATTTTGGAATTCCAAGTGCCATTCATGCATTAGGAAGAGCTATAAGCAAGATTTCTGATATACAAACACCTGTAGATCCAAAAACAACTTTTACAGTTGGAACAATTAAAGGAGGAACTTCTGTTAATACAATAGCGGAAGAAGCGAGCATGATGCTTGATCTTCGCTCTAATTCTCAAGAAGAACTTCTTCTGTTGGAAAAAAAAGTGCTTCCGCTGTTAAAGCTGGCTGCTGAAGAAGAAAATACACGCTGGAAAAGTGAAAAAACAGCTATTGAAGTAGACATAAAATTAGTGGGAGATAGACCTGCAGGATCACAAAACAGCAATAATGCCATTGTTCAAACGTCATTAACAGCTGCTAGAATGCTAGGATTTAACCCTGAGCTTTCCTCTGCAAGCAGTACAGATTCAAATGTGCCAATAAGTTTAGGGATACCTGCAGTTACTTTAGGCGGCGGAGGTGATTGCGGCGGAATACATACATTAGATGAGTATTTTGATCCGAAAAATGATTATTTAGGACCGCAAAATTTATTTTTAACGATATTAGGACTTGTTGGTGTAAAAGGTGAAACGGAAGCATTGTTAACCAAATAAAGTAAACATCCCCCACTGATGGTTAGTTGCACTTATCGAACCTTTACGGGCGAGTTTCAACACCTATCTTCCTCGATTTCTCGGCATCTTGAGGCGGGGGTCTTACTGCCCGTTAAGAGTGGGATAAATCAGTTTCGAAGTGAAGAGTTAGATTCTTCACTTCTTTTTTATGGAAAAAATAAATGAAACGGTAGAAAACAGTTGTTTAAAGCGCTGTGTTCGCCTTCAGCAAATTATCGTTAATAGTCTACATGCGATTAAAGATCGAAAACAAGGGGAATTAATCATCCGATTAAAGTATGATGGAAAAAATGCCTTTATTGCAGTGGAGGATAATGGATATGGAATTTTGCAAGAAGAGCAGAACAATATTTTCGAAAAAATAAAAAAGATATAGAGAGAGAATTAGGATTGGGCTTGCCTTATAGTATGCTGTTAGCAAATGCACAAGGAGGATATTTATCTTTACAGATTTTTCGAACGGGTAATCCCACCCCCTTTAGGGGTGGGATGAAAGTGAGATCAGATACGGAGTGCCACGAAAACCGAAGGTTAGTGGTACTCTAAGTATCTGAAAATAGAGAATAGACAAGGTGACTTCTCTTGTTTTTTATTTTCAAAATTATATAATAATAGAAACAAATTTGTTATAAATGTGCATATAAAAACAAATCGGTAAAAAATTTAGCTTTGCGAGAATGGAAGTGTCCGAAGTGTAAAGAAATACACGACCGGGACCATAATGCGGCTAAAAATATCTTGGCCGAAGGGTCGAGAATACTTTCTGAAATGAACCAAACTCAAGTAGCGTAAATGTCATTTCTAACCGTGGGGCACACGGGGTTAGCCTAAGGAGAATCGCTAGAGAATAGATTCTCTTTGCAGACCGAAGGTTTGTAGGACATAGGAAAACTCATAGCAGATAGAATGTGTGAAAGAAAACTCTATCTAACGAGCTTTGGGATAAAGAATCCCACTGCTTCAGCTGTGGGAGTAGTCAAAAAAATCAGATGGTTCCTCTACAATATTTTTATTGAAAGTATCTCTATGTGCCAAATAGTAAAAAGTATAAGGAAGCAGTCTATTTTATTATTTCCTTAACGAGTATACAAAAAAATAAAAAATGATGCTTTTTAAGGGGTGTTGAGTTAATGGATGTACGCAAAGAAAAATTTTGCAAAGAATCTCTAGTGGTGAAAACGAGCCGAATCTTCCCAATTGATACAAATAATCATAATTCTTTATTTGGAGGAAAGCTGATGAGCTACATTGATGATGTAGCATCCATTTCGGCTTCCAGGCATTCAAGAAGTGATGTTGTAACAGCTTCTACTGATTCTGTGGATTTTCTAATTCCAATTAAACCAACAGATTCTGTTTGCCTTCAATCGTACGTTTCTCATACGGGCAGGTCGTCAATGGAAGTGTTTGTAAAAGTAATTGCAGAAAATTTAAAAACAGGCGAACGAAAATTAGCAGCTACATCCTTTTTAACGTTTGTAGCACTAAATGAAAATGGAAAACCTACCCAAATTCCAAAAGTCGTTCCACAATCGCCTGAAGAATTAATGCTCTATAATACTGCTGAACAGAGAGTGAAAATCAGAAAAGACAGAAGAGAACATAGCAAAGCTTTTGCAAGTGTTGTAAATACAGATATACCTTGGATGTAAAAATAGAATAATAGAATAGATATGGAAAAAGCAACTGCAGAATAACGAGGTCATGCATCCACAAAATGGTGGATATGGCCTTTTTTTATGTCGTAACTAGTTACATTTTACTAAAAAATGTGTAAACACATGTTTAATATATATAGTAAATGTCGAATTTTAGGTATATTTTCTATCAAAACTTTCGTAAACCGAAGTTAAATGTCGGAATTTGCACACTTTTTCGAAAATATATTGTTAGAAAATCTAACAAAAACAAAGACACTTGTCTGATACAGGATTATAATCCAAACAAGGAAGTGCTTTTTTGGGATAATATTCCTAAGGATAGTTTGGGATTTTATCTAGCATTTTCCTAAAGAAAGAGAAAAAGAAAAATTAGGGGGCTAATTATGATTTCGAAAAAAGTACTATCGCTAGCGATGACAGCCACTTTAGCACTCGGCTTCATGAGTGGGTGTGCTTCATCCAATAATACGGACAAAGATAGCGGTTCTGACGGAAAAAAAGTCATTAAAATCGCTACACAATCTCCATTATCGGGTGGAAGTGCGACTCTAGGTGAAGCAATTAAATTAGGAGCTCAATTAGCGATTGATGAGCAAAAAGATAAGTTTGCTAAGTTAGGGTTTGAACTTAAGTTGGATGCACAGGACGATCAAGGGGATCCGAAAAAAGGGGTAGCAAATGCAAATATACTTGGTGCTGATCAATCCGTTTTAGGAGTAGTTGGCCACTTAAATTCAGGAGTTTCCATTCCTGCTTCTGAAGTATATGAAAAATATAAAATTGTCAGCGTATCACCAGCAAGTACAGCAACTGATTTTACTGATCGCAACCTTAAATCAGTAAGCCGTGTTGTTGCCCGTGATGATTTCCAAGGTCCAGCTGGTGCAAAATATGCTGTTGAAACATTAAAAGCGAAAAAGATCTTCGTTATCCAAGATAAAACTGCCTACGGTTCTGGATTAGCAGATGCATTCAAAGGCGCTGCAGAAAAAATGGGAGCTGAGATTGTTGGATTTGAAGGCATCACTGTTGGAGAAAAAGATTTTAATGGTGTCCTAAACCAAGTATCATCTAAAAAGCCGGATTTAATTTACTTTGGCGGTTTATATGCTGAAGGCGGACTTTTAGTAAAACAAGCACGTGATAAAGGTATTGATGTTCCATTTATGGGCGGAGATGGTTTGGATTCTTCAACATTTGTTGAAATTGCCGGCGATGCAGTGAAAAATACATTCTTAACATCCGTTGCAGGTGATACTACTAAAACAGAAGAAGGCAAGAAGTTCTCTGATGATTATAAAGCGAAATTCAACAAACCGATTGAATCTTACTCTGCATATGCTTATGACAGTGCTGGTGTATTATTAGCTGGTATTGAACAAGCGATTAAAGACAACGGCGGCAAAATGCCGACTCGTGAAAAAGTAATGGAAGCAGTTCGTGGTACGAAGGATTACAAAGGGGTAGTAACACAAGTTGGTTTTGACGGTAAAGGCGATAACACATATGCAAAAATCTTTATCTATAAATTTGATGAAGCGAAATATCCGGCTACATTAGATGGAGAAATTAATAAAGAATAATTAAATAAGAAGGGTATGGATATTCCCCGTACCCTTCTTCAATTTTTAAACAGGGGTAATAAAATATAGAAATTAGAGAATTAAATATATATGTAGAGTAATAGTTAGGAATCATTCAAAAGTATAAAAAAGGATCTGACCAAAAATTAAACTGAAGATTGCTTTAATCACCTTAAAAATGAAAAAAACTTTTTAAAAGTTAAATAGATTAAAATTTAAAAACAAAAGTGTGGGGAAGATAATGCTGACAGAAATACTACAAACATTACCGCAAGTATTGATTGATGGATTAACTCTTGGAGCTGTTTATGCTGTTATAGCACTGGGATATACGATGGTATATGGGATTTTGGAGTTAATAAACTTTGCTCATGGAGAAATCTTCATGACAGGTGCATTTATAGGAACGGCTGTATTAATTATTTTGACAAGCCTTGGCTGGACATCGATGCTGCCAGCAGTATTTTCATTAATCATTATGCTTGTGATATCCAGTTTAATCACAGGACTAATGGGAATGGGGATTGAACGTGTAGCGTATCGGCCATTAAGAAAAGCGCCGAAACTCATTGCACTTATTTCTGCTATTGGGATTTCTTTCTTACTGCAGGATATTGTCCGTTTTATTACAGAGTTATATAAAGGCAATTACATTTTAACTTCTCCGAGTTTTTTTAAAGGACAAATAAAAGTTCCGCTAGATTCTATTATTTCTGGTATTCATAATCCAAGTTTTAAAAGTTCTTTTTTAGTCGTTATTATCGTTGCCATCATATTAATGGTTGCTCTGGATTTATTTGTTAATAGAACGAAATGGGGGATGGCGATGAGAGCCGTTGCTCAAGACAGAGACACTGCATCCTTGATGTCTATTAACGTAAACAAAGTGATTTCTGTAACATTTTTTGTTGGATCAGCTCTTGGCGGTGCAACAGGAGTCCTTTTTGCCATTCAGTATGGAACGATTGATCCCTATATTGGTTTTATTCTAGGCTTAAAAGCATTTACGGCTGCAGTTCTAGGAGGAATTGGAAATATTCGTGGAGCTATGGTTGGCGGATTGATTATTGGTCTAGTAGAAATGTTTACAGCTGCGAATCTTTCTGTTATCACTGGTGGACTTTTAGGAGCTGAATATAAAGATGTTGTTGCTTTTGCTATTTTAATTATTGTCCTAATCTTTAAACCAGAAGGCTTATTTGGGAAAGCCGTAGCAGAGAAAGTGTAGGTGGGAACAATGGCAAACTTAATGAATACACTACAAAACAATAAAATGGCACAAGCAATACTATTTTTTGTATACGTCTTAGTAACAAGTGCTAGTTTATATCTTGCACAACAATCAGTAGTGGCATTTTTACTACTATTATTCTCCCTCTTAATTTTGTACTTCTTAAAGTTAGGAAATAAAATAAAATGGGCGTTGGGAATTATTATTTTAGGATTTGTTCTTCCTTTTTCGGCCAGCCACGGTCCTGCCTATCAGTCTTATATGGAAGTTGCCACAATGGTGGGGATTTATGTATGCATGGCGCTGGGCTTAAATATTGTGGTTGGTTTGGCTGGATTGCTTGATTTAGGGTTTGTCGCGTTTTTTGCAGTAGGTGCTTATACATATGGTATTTTTGCAACGGCGCAAGCTTCTAATTTTATGCCTTTTGGACACTATCCATTATCAGGCAACAGTTTTTGGATCTTTATCATTATCGGTCTTTTTGTGGCTGCATTATTTGGTGTTTTGCTGGGAATTCCAGTTCTGCGCGTTAAAGGAGACTATTTGGCCATTGTTACTCTAGGTTTTGGGGAAATTATTCGAATTGTATTTAATAATTTAGATAAACCGGTCAATATTACAAACGGAGCAATGGGACTTGCAAGCATTAGTCCTCCAGAAATATTTGGCATTCAATTAATATTCCCAAATCAATTTTATTACGTCGTATTAGTCGTATTTGTCATTGTGATTTATACCGTAACAAAACTAGAACATACAAAATTGGGCCGTTCCTGGAAAGCGGTAAGAGAAAATGAAATTGCGGCACAAGCAATGGGGATCCCACTTGTAAAAACAAAATTAACCGCATTTGCAATTGGTGCTTCTTTCTCAGGGATGATGGGTGTTGTATTTGCTGCAAAACAAACATTTATCGATCCTACAAGTTTTACGTATTTAGAATCTACTACTATATTAGTTATGGTAATTCTGGGAGGAATGGGAAGCGTTCCTGGAGTTATTTTAGGTGCTTCGGTTATTACCATCCTTAATCTACAAGTATTAGCGGAAATTACTTCGTGGCTAAGTACAGTAACGGCTATTCCTGATGCCTTATCTCCGGCAAAAATGCAAAGGTTTATTTTTGGAGCATTATTGATTGTTATGACATTATATCGACCACAAGGTTTGATTCCGGTGAAAAATATTAAATTTAATGCAAAGAAATTAAAACAGGGAATTGGTCCGAAATAAAAACTCTGTAATGGATTAAATGCATAAGGAGGAGCATCAAGTGAATATACTCGAAGTTAAAGGATTAACAAAAACTTTTGGCGGCCTTGTCGCAAATTCAAATATTGATATGTATGTGGAGAAAAATTCGATAACGGCAGTAATTGGACCAAACGGAGCAGGAAAAACAACCTTTTTTAATATGATTACAGGTGTATATAAACCAACATCTGGAGAAATTCTTTTAGAGGGAAGATCGATAGCAGGCTTAAAACCGCATATTGTTGCAAAACAAGGCATTTCCCGAACCTTTCAAAATATCCGCTTATTTGATGAAATAACGGTTTTAGAAAATGTATTAGTTGGAATGCATAATCATATCAAAGGGAATATTTTAGGAACCCTGCTTCAGCTTCCTAAATCAAGACATGAGGAAGAAGAAGCGAAAAAAGAAGCGTATCGCTTATTGGAATATGTAGGACTTGCCGACTTATTAAATGAAGCTGCCGGAAATTTATCGTATGGTGCTCAAAGAAGATTAGAAATCGCCCGTGCCTTAGCAACAAAGCCTAGTATTTTATTGTTGGATGAGCCTGCTGCTGGTATGAACCCAAAAGAAACCAGTTTATTAACAGACTTAATACAAGATATGTGTGAAAAACTGGATTTAACCATTATATTAATTGAACATGATATGAAGCTGGTAATGGAAATTTCGAATCATATTATTGTACTAGATCATGGAGAGAAGATTGCAGAAGGCGGACCGGAAGACATTCGCTCCAATCCAAAAGTAATAGAAGCATATTTAGGCAAAGGTGCAAGCGCAGCTGCGCTTGCTTAAAGGGGGGAGCAGCATGGAGAAAATACTGGAAGTTAATCGTATCGAGGCATCCTACGGTGGAATTCAAGCCTTAAAGGGAATCAGCCTGCATGTGGATAAAGGAGAAATTGTTACCCTTATAGGGAGCAATGGAGCAGGTAAATCAACGACTTTAAAGACAATTAGTGGACAGGTTCCCATCAAAAAAGGATCTATTTTTTATAAAGGAAATGACATTACCAATATAGCTGCACATAAAACAGCTGTATTAGGGGTTTCGCAGGTGCCAGAGGGAAGAAGGATTTTTCCAAAATTAACGGTGCGGGAAAACCTATTAATAGGTGCCTTTGCTGTAAAAGATAAACAATTGATTGAAACTAGAATGAAAAAAGTATTTGAGTATTTTCCTAGATTAAAAGAACGGGTGGAACAAAAAGGCGGAACGATGAGCGGCGGGGAACAGCAAATGCTTGCGATTGGACGAGCTATTATGATGCAGCCGGAAGTATTAATGCTGGATGAACCTTCCATGGGATTGGCGCCTATTATTGTGGAACAAATATTTGAGATAATTAAAGAGCTGAATAAAGAGGACATGACGATTCTATTAGTAGAGCAAAATGCTTTCCAAGCACTGCAAATTGCCGACAGGGGATATGTTATTCAGACAGGTCAAATTGTATTAGAAGGATCAGGCGAGGAATTAATAACAAATAAACAGGTACAAGAAGCATATTTGGCGTAACTGAAAGAAGCTGACTCGTTTTGAAGTCAGCTTCTTTCCTACATAAAATGAATCGATCAGTAGTATTAATAATGAAGAAATTTAACACAAACCGGTTCAGGTGCTTCAATTTCAGATTGAAGCAAAGTTAGTTTGCCGGTTGTTTGATCTCTTTCAAATAATGCTAATGTATTTGATTGTTCATTTGATGCAATAAGAAATTGCTCTGTTGGATCAAATGCAAAGTCACGTGGCCAATCTCCCTCTGTGGATGTATGATCTACAAACACAAGTTGTCCAGTTTCCTTGTTAATACTAAATATGGAAATAGTGTGGTGGCCTCGATTTGCTGCATAAACAAATTTACCATCAGAAGAAACATGAATCGCACTGCCTTGATTATTTTCTGAAAAATCGATAGGAATGGTAGAAATATACTGCAGCTGTTCAAAACTTCCTGTTTCTGAATCATATTCCAAGGCAATAACTTCGGAGCTTAATTCTGTCATGACATAAGCGAATTTACCGTTGGGATGAAAAGCAATATGTCTTGGCCCACATCCAGGTTTTACAGATAAGCTGCTTACTTCTTTTAATTCGCCATCAACTAGCTCGTATGTATCTACTTTATCGATTCCTAAATCAACAGATACAATATATTTTTCGTCAGGAGTAAATCCAACATAATGCATATGTGGTTTTTCTTGACGTGATTTATTAGGCCCAGTGCCAGTGTGCTCAATAACAGAAGAAACTGGATTTAAGGAACCGCTTTCTTTATTAATAGGATATACTTCAGCTGTACCTTTATGGTAGTTGCCAGACAATACTGTATTATTGTTTTGATCAACGCTCACATGACATGGAGAAGCTCCTTCTGTAAATTGGCTATTAAGAAACTGAAGTTTGCTGGATGAAGAGTCGATTGAATAAGCAGCAACACCGCCTAGAGCTCCATCTTTACCAACTGCATAAAGGTATTTATTATCTTTGCTTATCGTTAAATAGGTAGGATTATCAATTTCAGCTACTAAATTGATATTTACAATTTTCTTCTTTTCAGTATCTAGTGAAAAGGAATATATTCCTTTACTGCTTGATTTAGTATATGTACCAATATAGCCAGTAAATGTTTTTGATTTTGTCATGTACAATTCTCCTTTAAACATAATTTAGTTCATTATAACAAAATATTTGAACATTTAAAAAATACAAGCTTGAAATAGGGATAAATAGTTTCATTTGTTCTCTTTAATCCATAGACGCCATATAAAACAAAGTATGTAGTTAGTTGCATTCTTTTTTTGAAATGGCTGTTTTCGGATAGATTGTTGCTTATAAACTCGCAGCCTGCATACACTTCGTCCGTTTAGCGAGCGTCGAGACTCCTCGTCGCATAACCCAACCCCCTGCATAAAAGTCTCGACTTTCTCGCATTCCCACAGGAGTCTACGTGTATGTAGGCTACTAAGTACTCTTATCCCATTTTTTTAGATAAAAAACAACAAACTGGGGAAAACAGCATTTGAAATAAGACATTTAAATAATGCTAAAGTATAGTGAAAGCTTAGTTCTTGTTTTCCCTCTCCTGTTAAAAAGTAAACAAATTGACTAGTTTGAGGTTTTTATAAAATAATAACATCCTCTGGAGAAAAATAGAGGATTTCGACGTTATTTGTCGAATATAAGAGGTAATTTAAGATAATTAGTGATTTTGGCGAATAAAGAAAAAATAAACGGAGCATACTATTTATTTGCGGATTTCAAAAAAGAATTCAATCCGTCAGTATGGCTGAAAGGATAGGGAAATGAAGAAGAGAATTTGGTTTAATCAATGGTTCACAACAGTAGCGCATTTTATTGATATGATCCGATACAATTCAGATGGTATGGAATTTGAAGTATATGGAACCTCGACAAATGAGGATGCATTGTATCTAAGTTATTGTGATGCAGCATTTAAGGAGCCAGCTGTCTCCGGAGAAGAATATATCCTATTTTGTCTAGAGTTTTGCCAAAAGCATTCTATAGATATTTTTGTTCCTAGAAAAGAAAATGTATTAATTTCTAGACATTTAACTAAATTTCATGAATTAGGTGTTAAGGTTTTAGTATGTCCCAGTCCAACTTTAATGGAAATTTTAGATGATAAAGAACAAACATATCGCTTCGTTCAAAATCATCCTATTTTAAATAAATATGTTAGCATTCCAGATTATTTTATCGTATCCAATGCAGAAGAATTTAAAAATGCTTATGGACTATTAAAAGAAAGAGGACATAAGGTTTGTTTCAAACCAGTAGTTGGTGAGGGGGGAAATGGATTTCGTGTTGTGCATGATAAAGTAGATTCGATTCGAGAATTGTTTTATCAAGGGATATCTTCAAAAATTTCTTTTGAACATGCTCTTTCTATTCTACAGCAGCAAGATACGTTCCCGGCATTAATGGTTTCAGAGTACTTGGATGGATATGAATATAGTATTGATTGTTTAGCGTATGATGGAGTATTAATGGCTGCAATTCCAAGAAAAAAAGGAAAGGGACGAATTAGAGAATTAGAAGATAATCAAGATTTAATCTCTATAGCAGCTGAAATTAATGAAGCTTTAAAGATTTCATTTGCATATAATATTCAAGTTAAGTACAAAAACGGTGTACCCAAGTTATTAGAAATAAATCCAAGAATGTCTGGTGGTCTTCACTACAGTTGCTTAGCAGGAATTAATATTCCTTATCGTGCAGTAAAATTATTAGTGCAAGGAAAAGAAGCTGTGGAAACTTTTCAACCACATTTTGGAATTAGATCGAGCTATATAGAAAAAGAAGTTATTTTAAAAAGTCATACTTTCGATTCAAAAGTGCTGCGATAAGTGATCGAAAACGTTTGCCTGCCCAAAACTGCCATATTAGCGGCAGTTTTTTTGCTATTACAAAAATTTTTAAATTATATCGCTTTTTGAGATTATAACAAATAACAATATATAAAAGGGGATGTTTCTTTACTTGCCAGATTCCAGCAGCTGCCATAATTCGTTTTCGCATTTCAAAAGCCGACATCATTATCCTAGGTTGAAACGTTCTTTATAAGGAACTTAAAGTATTGACATAACGAACATTAGAGGTATATGATTATAGAAGATATAGGTAAGAAGATTTTTTTGTACTTTCGTGTTCTTTATTAAGAACTAATAACGATAAAAGGAGGGATATCATGGGGGCATTTGCAGTAGCTTTAAAAAGAAGATGGTATGAAAGACAAGTTAAAAAATATTTAAAGAAAGCAAACAAAGCAGGGTGGGGATTAGATAGGAATTTATATTTTCAAAAATATTGCTACTATCTTCAAAAAGTACAAGAAGAGTAACTAAAAGTAAAATCAGTGAAATTTTAATCGTAGATTACCATACCACTATTTTTTTACTGAACCAGATAACGTATACACCTTTATCTTATTAGTTATAAGATATGATGCTGTGGAAAAGTAGGTTGCTTTATACACTTTTTATTCACATAATAACCTTTGGTTTATAAGTATTCCACAGGTTTACACACATTATCCACAGAAAAACTGCGGGGGAATATGCGGGTTTGTGGATAACGTTTACTATCAAAGGAAGCGTTTACTTAAACTTGTGGATAAGATTTTTTATGGGAATAAAAAGCTAAAGCAAACCTAACTATTTGTTATTTCGAATTGTTTTGTCTTGCCGCAGCCCTATCTGCTTTTTTAAATTCATGATTATATGTTACTTCCTGCATACTGGATAAAGTATGTTTTGACTTTTGCTGCTTCTTTTTTTCCACTGATATCATCCTTTCTTTTTTACTCACTTTATATTTGCAAACTGGGTGCTGTTTAGTTTATTATAGTTTCTCCTATTAATGAAAAAAATACTCAATAAAGATCGGCAATAGCATCTTTTATGGAACAGAATTTAAAAGAGTAACCATGATTAAGTAAGATCGTTGGTGAAACATTTTGACCTTCTGTGATTAAAATGTTCATCTCTCCTAATAGTGTTTTTAACATAATAGCAGGAATTGGCAAGAAATGAGGTCGATGTAGATGTTTACTAATTATTAAACGGTTGATGCAAGAAAGTCACTTGCAGGATGATTCTTTTCCATGAAAACTTTTTTCAGAAGTGCCATATATGCCAATAGCGCTAGCGTTCAGCAAGAGTTTAGGTGCAATAGGCAGCTGTTTTATTAATTTGGTTGTGGCTTATAGGCGGCTGTTTACTAATTGTTCTTTGATTTTTTTTGTCCATCTTCCGCTGTTCAGTGATTTGCCTGCTAAATTAATTACTATATCGATAGTAGTTCTTTGCAAATATTGCTCCGGTTGGTTACCTTCATTAAGCCACTGAATAAAATGTAAATTCTCCATATTTTTTTGTGTACCTGATCTTGTTAAACAATAGACGGTATGACCACTTTCAAATAAAGTATTTATTAGTGCTTGGCCAATTAAGCCAGTTCCTCAGCAAGTAGAAAATTCATTATATTCCCCTTTATATGACATTATTTTGAATATCGGGTAAAAGGCAATGAAGTTCTCTTTTATGATAAATGAAAAAAATTTTTTTATATATTGTATGATACATGTATAGTAGCTAAGAAAAAATGAATAAGGTATATATTTTGTATATTCCCGATAAGTACATAAAAAATCATTTGGGAGGATCTAAATTGATTATTTCTAAAATTTCCAGACAAAAACAGATTGCGGATCGATACAATATTTTTACGGTGAAACACGGACGAGAAGAATTCGCCTTTAGTGTAGATGAAGCAATATTAGTTAAATATCAGCTCCAAAAGGGATTAGAGTTAGATTCTTTATTGTTAAGCGAAATCCAATTTAATGATGAAATAAGAAAAGGATATCACCTTGCCGTAAAATATTTAGCAAAAGTAAAACGAACAGAGGCTGAGGTTGGAAGCTACTTAAAAACGAAAATAGAGGGAGAATTTATTATTTCGGAGGTTATTGCAAAACTGATGGAAATGAAATTTCTCGATGACGAAGATTATGCATTTTCCTATGTAAGAACTCAAAAAAATACAACTGATAAGGGTCCGCAAGTTATCAAAAGAGAATTAAAAGAAAAGGGCATTGCACCACAATTCATTCAAGCTGCCATAAATCAATTATCATATGGCGATCAAGTAGCATCAGCTGAAAAAATAGCCCAAAAGGTAATTGGAAGCAACAAAAAAGAGTCTAATCGAATGCTTCTTCAAAAGCTAGAGCAGACATTAATAAGAAAAGGGCATAGTTCTGATATTATTCAAGAAATAAAAAATAATCCTGATCTTATGGATGAAACAGGTGATGAGATGGAGATGCTGCGTATACAAGGTGAAAAAGCACAGAGGAAATATTCAAAGTATACCGACTATGAATTCAAACAAAAAATGAAACAATATTTATATAGAAAAGGGTTTGCGATCGAGCAGATTGAGATATATTTGGACGAGTTATCAGAATGATTTCCTGTAGATAGGCTTAATGATTGCTGTAAAAGATATTTTTCTTATAAAATAAAGTAAACTAATCTTCAGTTGGGGAGAACCATTTTTTATACAAAATATACAGAGGAAGGATTTTGTGTATGCAGACCAAACGATATAGCATGATGACAGAATTTGAGCTACGCACAGAAATATCCTCATTAAATGAAAAAGCAAAAAAAGCAGAACAGCTAGGCATGGTTAATGAATATGCGGTATTAGAAAGAAAGGCAGATTTAGCTAGAGCATATTTGGAAAATCCAGCAGATTATAAAGAAAATGAAGTATATAAAATAAAAGGTGATTCAGGGGATTTATTTAAAATTCATTATTTAAATGGAGTGTTTGCATGGGGAACTCGCAATAACAGCTCAAAAGAAGAAGGTATTCCTATCTCTTTATTAAAAAGATAAGCCAATCACAAGGTACTGTTTATCCTCAGGCTGTCGAGTTAGGCAGCTTTCTTCGGTCAACGTAAAGCATGCTCGATCAGACTGAGGTGTTTTGTTTATAGTTATTTATTTTTCTCGATGAGAAGAAGCGTTCATTCTTTCTTGTGGATGTGTATTGGTCGTACCATCTGCCCGCTTTGATGCAAATTCGGGTTTCGCCTGAGGTTCGCCTTCGAATTTATTTTCGTTTATATTGTCTACACCTTTACCCATATATAAGCCCCTCCAATTTAAAATAATGGTATATGTAATAAACGCAGCTTGCCTGTTCATTACACAGTTAGTATTTGTTACAACAAAACAAACTATTAGTGGTACATATTAAAAAAAGAAAGAAGGTTAAAACAAATGATGCATGATTATCAAAGAAGGCTAGTAGATCGGTTATTGGAAATAAATCAATCTATCTCTGTCACGCAGGCTCAAACATGGATTGAATTATTATGGGAAGATTTTGAAAGCACTTATGCAAAAGCAGGAAGGGAATATCAAGGGATGGAATTAACAGAAAAGGTAGTGAGTCAGTGGATTGAAAATTTTGGTGAAAAGATTCATGAGTTTGTTGCTCAAAATCCAAAATACAAAGATTTTTTCCTAGAAGACAAAAAGAAATTCCATTAATAAAGGAGATAAAAACCCCCCTCATTATACAAATGCTGGGGGTCTAAAGTAGTTTCTTCTGCTATTAATTGGTTAGGATGTCTAGTTTTTTTCGTAGTTTTTCTTCACTGAAAATCCAGCCCGTGTAAGAAGTAATAATTTGATAATCTTGATCAAGATGAACAACTGCGACAAAAGGATAATGCCCATTGCTGCGGTACCGAAGGTCTATAAATCGAACTTGGATTTGATCTTCCATTTCCTGTACTTCCCATCGATAAACAGGGGAAAAAGATAAAAAAGCAGAAAGGTTTTTATCTTTTTGCGCAGCAGTTAACGCTGGAGTTATTGGGATAGGAATTCGCTCATATTCATCATAAATTTCTATCTGGTAATTATGTGCTCTTCCTACATAAAAGGACTCGTTTGTCATGACAGCAACTCGCCAATGATTATATCTCATGGTAGGAGATAAGATAACGGACGTCGCATCAGGAATCATTTCTGTGATTTTTCTTTTTACTTTACGCTGTGCTAAGTAGCGGAGTACATAATAACTTACTAAAATAATGTAGATGGCTAAAAATGTATAGCCTGGATCTGCACCAAAAACCCATAAAAACAAACCAATTACGTGTAATGTGAAAATTATTGGATCAAATGTATTAATAAACCCTAACGCCACCCACTTAGAAGAAAAGGGTCTTAATGCTTGTGTTCCATATGCATTGAAAATATCTACAAATACATGTAAGAAAACGGCCAAAAAAGTCCATAACCATAAATGGAGGAGACTAGCTTCTGGGAAAAAAGGGTATATAACGGCAACGATTAATAAAGGCCATAATAGTACAGCAGGAATACTATGGGTGATGCCTCGATGGTTTCGTATATATACCGCATTATTTTTTAACTTTAATACCGTATCAATATCGGGAGCCTGAGATCCGACTAATGTAGCAACCATTACGCTGATTGTAGTCGCCTGGCTTCCTGCGACTACAGGATCTAGTGTTGCAAGTCCTCCTAATGCGAATCCCATGACTACATGTGTACCAGTATCCAAAAGTAACAAACCTCCCTAAGTTATAACGATGTAGATTGGATAATTGTTCTAAAATTTCTATGAAAAAATATCTTTCTTTTTTCTCAAACAAAAGATACAATTTGGGCGGCAGAGATCCCAAAAATTTCGATATTACTTTATTGTATTAGAATAATTATTAATATATATTTCATTCTTGGTTATATCATTGTTGAAAAAATGAAACGGGAGAATAATTTTCATCCCATAGAAATTAACATTAAGATACTATTTTATTTAGTGCAAGCGAAATGGGTAAATATATAATTTGTTATTCCCCAATTTTAATAAAATTAACATTATTGGAGGTTGGAAGTGGAAAGTATTAAAGAGAAATTAAAAAGTATAGCTATTCAAGAATTTCAGAGAGATCTATTAAATTGGTTTTCAGAAGAACAAAGAAATTTGCCATGGAGACAGGATCAAGATCCATATAAAGTATGGGTATCAGAAATAATGCTGCAGCAAACGAAAGTAGATACAGTAATTCCTTATTTTAACCGTTTTATCGAGCAGTTCCCATCTATTGAAGTACTTTCAGAAGCAGAGGAAGAGAAGGTGCTGAAGGCTTGGGAAGGACTGGGGTATTATTCACGTGCTCGGAATTTACATACTGCCGTAAAGGAAGTGAAAGAAAAGTATGGAGGTGTTGTGCCGAATACTCCTGTTGAGATTGCGACGCTTAGAGGGGTAGGTCCATATACAGCTGGGGCTATTTTGAGTATAGCTTATGGAGTGCCGGAACCTGCAGTAGACGGCAATGTAATGAGGGTCTTATCAAGAATACTTTCCCTATGGGATGATATTGCAAAACCAAAGTCGCGAAAAGTGTTTGAAGAAGCAGTTAGAGGACTGATTTCTCATGAAAATCCTTCTTATTTTAATCAAGCTTTAATGGAATTAGGTGCTTTAATCTGTACGCCTACTTCGCCGTCCTGTTTGTTATGCCCTGTACGTGAACATTGTCAGGCATTTCACAATGGAACGCAAACAGAATTGCCAGTAAAAACGAAAAATAAAAAGCAAAAATCGATAAATCTTGCAGCTGTTATACTAAAAGACAAGGAAGGAAGAACGCTGATTCACAAGCGACCATCAACAGGTTTGTTAGCGAATTTATGGGAATTTCCAAATATGGAAATTGTACAAACCATCCGAAGTGAAAAAGAGCAGCTAAATGAAGAGATGTTAACAAAATATGGAGCAAAAATAGAAGTTGGCGATATATTAACAAGAATAGAACATGTTTTTTCGCACTTAATTTGGAATATTAACGTTTATGCTGGATTTCTTGTGGACTTGGAGGAAGAATCTGAAAGTTTGAAAAGAGTAACACAAAAGGAAATCGAACCGTATCCTTTTCCCGTTTCCCATCAGAAAATGCTTAAATACTTAGAGGATATCGATGCAGAATAAAATATTAGTGGCTATCGACATCCACTCGATTTAAGATGCTGACTCAAGAGGAGGGTTAAGACAAACTCTCAATGCCCGAAACGCAGGGAAAGTGAAGAAAAAGGTCCTTAAGAAAAGCTCTTAAGGCCAATCTTTTTTTATCCCACTCTTAACGGGCAGTAAGACCCCCACCTCGGGGATGCCGGGAAATCGAGGGAAGCTAGGTGTTGAAACTCGCCCGTAAAGGTCCGATAAGTGCAACTAACCATCGGTGGGGGAAGAGGAAAAACCCCCACTGATGGAAGTTTACTTTATCATAAAATTTTGTCTTTGGGACAGCATCTCATATTTCTTTCAAATAGACACCAAAGTTGCTGCTTGTTTAGTCGTAATTTACTTCGGTGCCATGCGTGTAGTCTGCTTCATTGCGGTGCAATCCACCTCGATTTTCAATCTCTTTAATAATTTCTTTATGAATCGATTGTCCTTCTGTATTCAGATATGGGGTCATTTGCTGTAAGGAATGATGAAAAAAAGCCAATTCGCTATTTTTCCAATTTGATTTATCCATCATAGATAATTCTGTCATATCTCTGCCAACATACATATAATTCATCCTTTCTTAATATAAAGATCTATATGTATTGTGTTTATGTTGATTGCTAACTATGCATGGTAAGAGGTAAAATGAAAACAAATGAAAGAGAAAGGAACTAAAAAAATGACACAAAAAGTAGCATTAGTAACAGGAAGCAGCAGAGGGATAGGAAAGGCAACGGCTATCCGCTTAGCTGAGGCTGGCTATGATATTGTTATAAATTATGCAAGAAGTAAAAAAGCAGCGGAAGAAACAGCGAATGAAATTAAATCATTAGGCAGAAAAGTGCTTTTAGTGAGAGCAAATGTTGGGGATGTAGACAAAATTAAATACATGTTTGAAGAAATTAAAAAGGAATTTGGCAGACTAGATGTTTTTATAAACAATGCGGCATCTGGTGTGCTAAGACCTATCATGGAATTAGAAGAATCACATTGGAACTGGACAATGAATATAAACAGTAAAGCGCTGCTGTTCTGTGCACAAGAAGCAGCAAAGCTAATGGATGGCGGGGGAAAAATTGTCAGCATAAGTTCATTGGGCGCAATCCGCTATTTAAAAAACTACACAACAGTAGGGGTAAGTAAAGCGGCAGTAGAAGCATTAACTCGTTATTTAGCTGTTGAACTGGCTCCAAGTAATATTGTAGTAAATGCAGTATCAGGTGGGGCTGTTGATACAGAAGCGTTAAAGCATTTTCCAAATCGAGATGAATTATTAGGCGATGCAGCCGCAAAAACACCAGCAGGCAGAATTGTGGAAATTGACGATATAGTAAATTCAGTGATGTTTTTAGTTAGTGATGAAGCAAGCATGATTAGGGGACAAACGATTATTGTAGACGGCGGTATTTCTTTATTAGTTTAATTTTAATATGCTCGATGAAGACATCAAGCATTTATCGAGTCTGAGAGAGGAGAGATCCTCTTTTTTTTTATGGCTGTTTTTCTAAAATACAGGAGATAAATAACATTCTAAATTATCTGTTTTATGGATTATATTGGTAATGAAATTATACGGATAGAACCATAAATTCTGGGACAAATTAATGAGCGTGGAGGTGATAGTAATGGCTAAAAAAGCTGGTGTTACACAATCAGGAACTAACATCCAAGAGGTTAAACAACAAAACGCTCAAACTGCTGGTCAAGGTCAATTTGGTACAGAATTTGCTAGCGAAACAAACGTAGCAGAAGTTAAAAAATTCAACCAACAAGCAGAAGCTAAAAAATCTCAAAATACAAGCAAATAATTTCTGAACATGTAAAACAAAAGGCACTTTCTTTTCGAGAAAAGTGCCTTTTGTTTTTTTTTGATAGATAAGAAAGTATAAAATTTTTGAAGTTAGACTAGTGTCTAGCTCCAGCGCCCTATCGACTTCAACGCTTCCCTCACCTCGTCTACGATAAGTCAACATCGAATCACTACGTTCTTCGTGTTTCCTTTATCTCACTCGATTCAGTCCAGCTTATTCCGTCGATGAGCAAGGGCGCATGCGCTTTTCTTGTCTATTCTTTCAAGTATTCTCTTCCGGCGCTAAACGTGAACTTCCGCTTTTCTATCATTCGACAAAAATTCTTTTTAGTCTACAGAACTTGTCAAAGGAATATCATAAGGAAGAAAGAATAACTTAAGTAGAAAGAAGCCATTTGTAAAAAATATAATTTGGGATGTGTTTTTTCATGGATCTATTTAACGGACTAGTTGGAGAACAAATGAAAACAATGGATAAGCTTCTATATCTGCAAGGCGAGTTGGAACGTTGTGAAGTGATTGAACTAGAGCTGCAACTATTGCAAAAGGAAACGGAATTAAAAGCGATTCAGTTGGATATTCAGAAAATGAAAGAAGAATTAAAAGATATTCATCAAAAGTTTGATTTGCAGACAGAGAAAGTGATTAAAGTCTATCAAGAAAATGAACTAAAATTATCTTCCAGCTAGAATAGGTTTAAAACAGCAGAGGTAATGGAAAAGATAGATATTGAACACAAATATCTTATTAAATATTTATCGCGCAGGAGAATTGTTTTTTTAATAAACAGTCTATATGGTTATTTTCAAACCATTGTAATAAATTCAATGGTTCTTTTGTTTTAAATTTTCCTTTTAACCGTTATAATATAATATAGAAAAAAGAGGAATTGTTCTTTGTTGCCTTTATTGGAATAATAATGTTTTAAACGTAGCAGGTTGCAAAGCGTCCACTAATGAAAGTAGGGGAGAAAAATGGTCGTACCTATCGAGGGTGAACCAATACAAATTCATAGCTACAAACATAATGGGCACATCCATCGAATCTGGGACGAAACAACAATACTTAAAGGGACGCAAAATATAATAATTGGCGGTAATGATCGTACTATTGTTACAGAAGCTGATGGAAGAACATGGGTGACTCGGGAGCCTGCAATTTGTTATTTTCATTCACAGCATTGGTTTAATGTTATTGGCATGATTAGAGAAGACGGAATTCATTATTACTGTAACCTTAGTTCCCCTTTTATTTACGATGGTGAAGCAGTAAAGTACATTGATTATGATTTAGATATTAAAATTTTTCCTGATATGACTTTTAATCTGTTGGACGAGGATGAATATGAACGTCATCGGATTGAGATGAAATATCCTGATGCAATTGACAGTATATTAAAATCGCATGTTAATCAATTGATTCATTGGATTCGCCAGAGAAAAGGTCCCTTTGCACCAGATTTTATTGATTTATGGTATGAAAGGTACTTAACGTACAGAGGTTAATACCTTGAAAAAAGCTTGTTAATTAATGGACAGGCTTTTTTATTTTGTTTTATAAGGCAATAGTGGTAAAATGATCCGATGTTCAAAACAGTCTTTTGCCCTTATATATGATTTTTAGCATGTTTTTTTGAGAATTGAAAGTAATATGGCCATATAAACTTTTCAAAAAGCGCGGAGGAAAATTCAGCCTAGTTAAATAATATCTATTTTTAGAAATGAGGAAATATGATTGGATAGTATAAAGAGGTATTTGCATTTTGTTAAACCATATCGAATGCAAATAATAGGAACAATAATAATTGGTATTATCAAATTCGCCATCCCCTTGTTGATCCCACTATTGTTAAAATATGTGATTGATGACATTATAAATAATAATGGAATGAACACTAATGACAAGATCCATCATTTGCTTATTTCGATGGGGATCATGACGGTTATTTTTGTGGTAATGAGACCGCCGATTGAATATTATCGTCAATATTTTGCACAATGGACGTCCAATAAAATACTGTATGATATTCGTGATCAGCTATTTTCCCATTTGCAAAAATTAAGTCTAAAATATTATTCCAATACGAGAGCAGGAGAAGTTATTTCTCGTGTCATTAATGATGTGGAACAAACAAAAAACTTTATACTGACAGGATTAATGAATTTATGGTTAGATGGGGTGACCATCTTAATTGCCATTGCCATAATGTTTACAATGAATGTCAAGCTTACAATTGTTTCCATTATACTGCTCCCGTTTTATGCACTTTCGGTCAAATTCTTCTTTGGCAATTTACGGACTTTAACAAGAGAAAGATCGCAGGCTCTTGCTGGTGTTCAAAGTTTTTTGCATGAAAGAGTGCAAGGGATTGCAGTTATTAAGAGTTTTGCAAGAGAAGATCATGAACAACAGCTATTTAAAAAATTTAATAATCGTTTTTTAGAGAAGGCAGTTGATCATACAAAATGGAATGCAAAAGCATTTGCAGTTGTAAATACGATAACAGATATTTCTCCATTATTAGTGATTGCCTATTCTGGATATCAAGTTATTACTGGAGATTTATCTTTAGGTGAAATGATTGCTTTTTTTGCTTACATTGAAAGGTTATACAATCCTTTAAGAAGAATGGTCAATTCATCCACATCCATCACGCAATCCATTGCCTCTATGGACCGTGTATTTGAGTTGATTGATGAAAAATATGATATTAAGGATAGAGAAGATGCTGTTGCATGTACAAATGTAAAAGGAGAGATTGAGTTTAAGCAAGTGGATTTCTCCTATCATCCAGATGAAGCACTCGTATTAAAAAACGTATCCTTAAAAATTAATCAAGGAGAAACGATTGCTTTTGTAGGAATGAGCGGTGGAGGAAAGTCTTCACTGATTAGTCTTATCCCTCGATTTTACGATGTGGTAAATGGAAGTATTGAATTGGATCAGCAAGATATTCGCTCGTTTAAAGTCCGGACTTTGCGGGATAAAATTGGCATGGTGCTGCAAGAAAATCTTCTATTTAGTGACAGCGTTATGGAAAACATTATGATCGGCAATCCTAATGCGACACCTGAACAAGTAGTGGAAGCGGCGAAAGCAGCGAATGCTCATCAATTTATTATGGATTTGCCGGAAGGATATGAAACAAAAGTAGGAGAAAGAGGAGTAAAGCTAAGCGGAGGACAAAAGCAAAGAGTTGCGATTGCTCGTGTATTCTTAAAAAATCCTCCCATCCTAATTTTAGACGAAGCAACCTCTGCGTTGGATTTAGAAAGTGAACAATCTATACAAGAATCAATAGAGAAGTTGGCAAAAGACAGAACCACCTTAATTGTGGCACACCGTTTATCGACAATAACACATGCTGATCGTATTGTATTGCTTGATCATGGCAGAATTGTTGAGGATGGAAGTCATGAGGAATTAATGCGAAAACAGGGTTCCTATTATAATTTGTTTCAAATACAGCAGTTGGATAATTAATAAAAAAGATGAGCGTAAAGCGTTTTTATACTTGTTTCACCATATTTTGGTGATTGGAGTAGAGACGTTTTGACAATCATCTTTTTTTTATTTTATCAACATTTTATCCCACTCTTAACGGGCAGTAAGACCCCCACCTCGGGGATGCCGAGAAATCGAGGAAGCAAGGAAGCAAGGTGGGGGATGACTGCCCGTAAAGGTCCGATAAGTGCAACTAACCATCAGTGGGGGATGAGGAAAAACCCCCACTGATGGAAGTTTACTTTATCGAAATATGATTTTTTAGTATTTTTCAGAAAAATAAAAGATATGCTGGCATAAATGAAATACAAGATTAATACTATAAAAATATTAAAAAAATGAGTAAATCAATGGAATTCATTAAAAAAACTTATTTTTAAATATTAATTATAGGAAATATTCGAAAAATTATAGACTAATAAAAATTTTTTTAATAAAATATATTTTGTGAATAGAAATAAAATTGGGATAATTCTTAATGTAGGAAGGAGTACCATATTGAGCCAAACTCCCGTATTGGAAGTTAAAGAGTTAAAAACATCCTTCTTTTCATCTGATGGAGGAGAAGTAGCAGCAGTTGACAATGTGAGCTTTTCTATAAATAAAGGAGAAGTGTTAGGAATTGTCGGCGAATCTGGCTGTGGAAAAAGTGTAACATCCCTCAGTATTATGCAATTAGTTCCTCAACCCCACGGGAAAATTGTTGGTGGGGAAATAAAGCTGGACGGTAAAGAGTTAGCCAATGCCTCAGAAAACGAAATGAGAAAAATCCGCGGCAATGAATTATCGATGATCTTTCAGGAGCCAATGACGTCGTTAAATCCTTTATTTACAATAGGAAGCCAAATGAAGGAAGCAATTACATTACATAATAAGATAGGAAAAAAACAAGCATTTCAAAAAGGGGTGGAAATGCTTAAACTGGTAGGATTACCTCGGGCAGAGCAATTAATGAAAGAATATCCACATCAATTATCCGGCGGCATGAGACAAAGGGTGATGATTGCAATGGCATTATCTTGTCAACCTAAGTTATTGATTGCAGACGAACCAACTACAGCGTTGGATGTAACGATTCAAGCTCAAATTCTTTCTTTAATGAAAGATTTGAATGGAAAATTGGGCACTGCGATTATTATGATTACCCATGATTTAGGAGTAGTGGCAGAACTTTGTCAAAGAGTAATCGTTATGTATGCTGGAAAAGTTGTAGAAGAAGCGCCGGTTCGTGAAATTTTTAAAAATCCGAAGCATCCATATACCATCGGGCTGCTGCGTTCTGTGCCAGATGTTCGAAATAAACAGGATAAACTATATTCTATTTCAGGAAGTGTTCCAAAACCAGGTTCGATTAAGACAGGCTGTGCTTTTGCAGATAGGTGTGAATTTGTGCATGAACGCTGCAGAGCGGATGATCCATTGTTATATAAGATAGGAACGCAACAGCATACGGTTAGATGTTTTTTGCAAGAGCCAGGAGGTGTAAGATGACAGGGGCTTTGTTGGAAGTAAAAGAATTAAAGAAGTTTTTTCCTATTAATGGGGGCATTTTAGGAAAAAAAGTAGGAGAAGTAAAAGCGGTGGATAGTGTTACTTTTTCTGTAAAAAGGGGGGAAACACTCGGATTAGTAGGAGAATCGGGCTGTGGAAAATCAACTACAGGCCGCATGCTTATGCGGTTAATTGAGCCAACATCCGGACAAGTAATATTTGAGGGAAATGATATTACGAAATTAAGTGAAAAAGAGATTCGTAAAGCCCGCAAAGATATGCAAATGGTTTTTCAGGATCCATTTGCTTCTTTAAACCCAAGACAGACAGTGGAAAAAATTTTGGAAGAGCCGCTGATTGTACATGGAATAGGAAATAAAGAGGAACGGCAGCAAAAAGTAAAAGCAATGCTGGAAGTAGTAGGATTAAGCAGCTATCATGCAAAACGTTATCCACACCAATTTAGCGGCGGACAAAGGCAGCGCATTGGAATAGCGAGGGCGCTTATGACAAATCCCAAGCTTATTATTGCGGATGAACCTGTTTCGGCTTTGGATGTTTCTATCCAATCACAAGTATTGAATTTAATGAAAGACTTACAAAAAGAATTTCAATTGACCTATTTATTTATCGCCCATGATTTAGGAGTGGTGAAGCATATTAGTGACAGAATAGGTGTTATGTATTTAGGCAGATTAGTAGAATTGACAACATCTGATCAGCTATATGATATGCCGATGCATCCATATACACAGGCATTATTATCATCTATTCCGATTCCTGATCCCGATGTAAAGCAGGAAAGAATTTTGCTTAAAGGAGATTTGCCAAGCCCTTCTAATCCACCTTTAGGATGTGCTTTTCATACACGATGTACAAGCTGTATGGAAATATGCAAATCAACAAGACCAGAGATGGTTGAATTGGAGCCAGGTCACTTTGCAGCATGTCATCTTTATCCTTCTGCAAAGCAGTAATGATAGAGTGCACGTTGTATGAATGATAAATAAACAACATATATTGGGGGAACAATATGAAAAAGCAAATCTTTGTATTTCTTGCTCTTGTGTTAATGCTTTCTTTAGCGCTGGCAGGATGCAGCAGCAAATCAAACTCTACTAAAAAAGATGAAAAACAAACGACGCTAGTGTTTGGACGAAGCGGCGATTCTGTATCTTTGGATCCAGCTATTGTTACAGATGGCGAATCGTTTAGCGTGACAAAAAATATTTTTGAAACATTGCTTGAATTTGGGGAGCAGGATACAGAGGTAAAAGAAGGACTCGCAACAGATTGGAGCAACACGGATGATGGTTTATCGTATACATTAAAACTACGTGAAGGGGTAAAATTCTCTGACGGCACAGACTTTAATGCTGAAGCGGTTGTTTATAACTTTAACCGTTGGGCAGCAGGGAAAAATGAAGAATTTCCATATTACACATCACAATTTGGCGATGTAATTAAAGAGGTAAAAGCTACAGACGATCACACCGTAGTATTTACGCTGAAACGTCCATTAGCGCCATTCTATAAAAACTTGGCAATGTCTCCATTTGCAATTGCTTCACCAACAGCACTTGAAAAATACGGAGATAAATTCGGAGAAAATCCTGTGGGTACAGGTCCATTTGTGTTCAAAGAATGGAAAAAGAATGACCGTATTACCGTTGAGAAAAATAAAAACTATTGGGATAAATCTTTACCAAAATTAGATTCTGTTATTTTCCGCGCAATTCCAGACAACTCTGCACGATTAAATGCGTTGAATTCTGGAGAAGTGGATTTAATTACAGATGTTAACTTTAGTGATGTGAAAACAATTGAATCAAATAAAGATTTGCAAGTGTTCTATCGTCCATCTTTAAATGTTGGCTACTTAGGCTTAACAGCAACTCGCGGGCCATTAAAAGAAAAATTGGTTCGTCAAGCATTAAACTATGCTGTAGATAAAAAAGCGCTTATTGATGCATTCTATGCTGGTGCAGCAGATCCGGCAAAGAACCCAATGCCGCCAGTAATTGCCGGTTATAATAATGATGTGCAGGATTATGAATACAATCCAGAAAAAGCGAAAGAACTTTTAAAAGAAGCTGGCTATGAAAATGGATTCTCCATGGAATTATGGGCGATGCCTGTGCCGAGACCATATATGCCAGATGGCAAAAAAGTTGCTGAAGCAATTCAAAAGAACTTTGCTGATGTTGGGGTAAAAGCGAAAATTGTTTCTTATGAATGGGGAACATATTTAGAAAAAGCGCGTCTTGGAGAAGCAGATTCCTTCCTTTTAGGATGGACTGGCGATAACGGCGATGCGGATAATTTCTTGTATGTATTATTGGATAAAGACAGCATTGGATCAAACAACTATTCCTATTATAACAATCCTAAAGTTCATGATTTATTAGTAGAAGCTCAATCAACTGCAGATCAAGCAAAAAGAGATGAACTTTATAAAAAAGCGCAATTAATTATTAAAGATGATGCTCCGTGGATACCGCTCGTTCACTCTAAACCAGCTTTAGCAGGCAAAGCGAACCTTAAAGGCTTTCTCCCACATCCAACTGGTTCAGATGTTTTATCTACTGTTGAATTTAAATAATTTGCTAATAGAAAAGGGAGTTCTTATTAAAGACTCCTTTTTCTATTCAAGGTATTCGGTAGGGTTATTTTTTAGAGACACATAGTTTGAACAGAGGTGAATAGATGCTTTCCTACACAATTAGACGTTTATTTTCATTAGTTCCAGTGTTATTAGGTCTTTCTTTTATTGTCTTTATTATGATTAGAGCAATTCCGGGAAATCCGGCACAGTTAATACTAGGGCAGCTTGCGACAAAGGATGCCATTGCCGATTTGACAAGACAGCTGGGGCTTGACCAGCCGTGGTATACCCAGTATTTCAAATACTTAGGTGGTTTGTTTACAGGTGATCTTGGGATTTCTATTAAAACAAAGGCGCCCATAAGTTCAGAAATTTGGCCGTATTTGGCAGCTACAATGGAGTTGTCGTTCTGTGCAATGGCTATTGCTATCGTGATTGGCGTCAATGCAGGTATTATCAGTGCGTGGTTTCAGAATTCATGGTTCGACTATGCAGCGATGGTTTTGGCATTATTAGGAGTTTCGATTCCAATTTTTTGGCTGGGGTTAATGGGACAGTGGATTTTTTCCGTTAATTTAGATTGGCTTCCTACCTCGGGAAGGGAAGAAGTGAGGAATCCGATATCTGCAATAACAAACCTTTATATACTTGATACAATCTTACAAGGAAGAATGGACCAGCTAGGAGAAGTGATCAAGCATCTTATCTTGCCTAGTCTCGCACTTGCCACCATTCCAATGGCGATTATTGCAAGAATCACAAGATCTTCCATGCAGGAAGTAATGAAATCAGATTTTATCCGTACAGCGAGAGCAAAAGGGGTAAGAATGTTTTGGGTGGTATATAAACATTCACTAAAAAATGCGACGATACCTGTTTTGACGGTTATTGGTCTGCAAACAGGATTATTGTTAGGCGGAGCAATATTAACGGAGACTATTTTTAGCTGGCCTGGAATAGGGAGATACATATTTGAAGCAATAAGCAATCGGGATTATCCTGTTATTCAATCTGGAATTTTAATCATTGCACTTATTTTTGTGTGCATCAATTTAGTGGTGGATTTATTATATGCAGCAATTGATCCGAGAATAAAATATAGATAGGAGGGATCTATTTGGAATTATCAACAGAAAAAAATACATCAATAAGCACAAAAGAAGAGAAAGTAATTTCTCCTTGGGGCGAGGCATGGAAAACGTTTAAAAAAAATAAACTAGCAGTTGTTGGAACAGGAATCGTTTTATTTTTTATCCTATTAGCGATTTTTGCTCCACTTCTAGCATCCGAAGGAATTAATGAACAGAAATTGCCGGAGCGATTATTGCCTCCTTCTGCAGATCATTGGTTTGGAACGGATGACTTTGGAAGAGATATTTTATCCAGAATCATTTATGGTGCCCGCATTTCCTTATGGGTTGGATTTCTTTCTGTTTTCGGTTCTATTATAATAGGATGTTTTTTAGGAATTGTTGCTGGTTATTATGGAAAATGGCTGGATAGCCTTATTTCAAGAATATTTGACATCATGTTAGCTTTTCCTAGTATTTTATTGGCCATTGCGATTGTATCCGTACTTGGACCGTCTTTAAGAAATGCACTAATTGCCATTGCCATTATTAATATACCTGCATTTGGAAGGTTAATAAGAGCTCGTGTATTAAGTATAAAAGAAGAAGAGTACATTATGGCAGCGAAAGCAATTGGGATGAGCGACAAACGCCTCTTGTTGGTGCATGTACTTCCAAATAGCATCGCTCCCATTATCGTTCAAGGAACACTTGCTATAGCAACTGCAATTATCGAAGCGGCTGCGTTGGGATTTTTAGGACTTGGCGCAGAAGCTCCAAATCCAGAATGGGGAAAAATGCTTTCAGATGCTAAAACCTTTTTAGTACAAGCGCCATGGACGATGATTTTTCCAGGGCTTGCGATTATGTTGACCGTGTTAGGATTTAATCTTATGGGCGATGGGCTGCGAGATGCAATTGATCCAAAAATGAAAAATTAAAAGAAAAGCGACTCAAAAAATCGTTCTGCATTTTTAAAGTCGCTTTTTCACTTTTTTCAAAGTAAGTGAAACTTCTAATAAGTCGGAACGTAATCATATATAAGTTTAGAAGAATTAGGAAGAAGGGTGCTATAAAAATAAAAAATAAAGGGGAAAAAAATGTTAAAGCTAGTTAATATTCAAAAATCATATTTTGTTGATAACGAGCCAATTCCTGTTCTAAAAGGAATCAATTTGGAATTTAAGAAAGGAGAGCTTGTTTCCCTGTTAGGTGAATCTGGATGTGGAAAGTCCACACTCTTAAATATCATTACAGGGCTTGATGTTATAACAGACGGGGAAATATATTTTTATGATCAAAACATCACAAAGTTTAATCAAAATGAATGGGCGCAATATCGTAAAAATAATATTGGCTACATATTTCAAAGCTTTAATCTTGTTCCACATTTATCTGTGCAGGAAAATGTAGAGCTTGTCATGACATTAGATGGACAGTCGAAACAACAACGGCAGGAACGGGCAAAAGAGCTGCTCGAAATGGTAGGATTAGGAGATAAATTAAAGTATGAACCGAATCGATTAAGCGGTGGACAGAAACAGCGTGTCGCTATTGCTAGAGCTTTAGCGAATGATCCAGATATTATCGTAGCAGATGAGCCGACTGGTGCCTTGGATTCGAAAACGGCTATTCAAATTATGGAGATATTAAAAGGGCTGGCGGAGCAAGGGAAGCTGATTATTTTAGTTACTCATTCATTAGAACTTGCGGAATGGGGAAATCGAATCGTTCGTTTGAAGGATGGCGAGGTGCTTTCTAATGAAGAGCGGAAGGCTGTTGCTGAACAAGAAAACAGCCCTGTGGAAAAAAAAGGTGGAAAGCTGAGCTTTCTCTCCAGTGTAAAGCTTGCGGGACAAAACTTAAAACAGAAAAAATGGCGGACATTATTAACAGCACTTGGAGCTTCAATTGGGATTGGCGGTATTGCTTTGATGGTTGGACTTGGCATTGGGGCCCAAAACAAAGTGAATAGTGAATTAGAAAAATTGACCGATCAAAGAAGTATTGCCATTCAAACAGACCAAAAAAATCCACAAGTCATTTCAGCAGATAAAATACAACATTTAAAAGACAACCCAAATGTTTCTAGTGTTGCAGGGACATACGCCTTTTATGGCGGTGTAAATAATACGGATCCTAAGAAGGCACCTATCAGCCTTATACTTGCTGGATTAAATCCTTTTGATCAAAAAGGAGATTTTGAAAAAAATAATATCATGGAAGGTTCCTATCCAAAAGATGGAGAAAAGGGGATCTTTATAACGGAAAAGGATGTAGACAATTTATTTGGAAAAAATGCGGATTATAAAGACGTAATTGGAAAGAAAATTAGTATGACTGTTTCCACCCAGTTGGACGGTGTACAGCGGGTATTTAAAACGGTTGATGTGGAATTACCCGTTCTAGGCGTCGTAAAGAACGGATCTTTTGGACTTTCCCTATGTTATATACCGTATAATTTGGCTGAGCAAATGTATAAAGAATCAACAGGCGAAAAAGGGATGCTGCAAGCAAACATCATTGCTAAAAATACACAAGTAGTGGATAAAGTGAAAAAAGCTGCTGAGAAGGAAGGCTTATTTGCGAAAACGAGCAGTGAACAGTTGGATCAAATTAATTCATACTTCGTTATGATTCAAGCTGCACTTGGAGCATTCGCTGGCATTTCTCTAATCGTTTCTGCCATTATGATTGCTATTGTGATGTACGTCAGTGTGTTAGAAAGAACGAGAGAGATCGGCACAATGAAAGCTCTTGGAGCCCGTGGTAAGGACATTAGAAGGATCTTCCTGTCGGAAGCGGCAGTTATTGGTGTGCTGGGAGGATTATTTGGTGTTATTGGCGGATACTTGCTTGGCCTGGCAGGAAACGAAATTTTAAAAGCTGTTTTAAAAGAAAATGCTTTTACTGCCTTTGTTGTACCAGGCTACCTAGCAGCATTCTGTATTATTTTCAGTACATGCATAAGCATGATAGCTGGGTTTATTCCTGCGAGAAGAGCAGCTAAATTAAATGCTGTAGATGCTTTAAGATATGAATAACGAAGAGTAAGCTGGAGCAAGAAATTTATCCCACTCTTAACGGGCAGTAAAACCCCCACCTCGGGGATGCAGAGAAATCGAGGAAGCTAGGTGTTGAAACTCGCCCGTAAAGGTCCGATAAGTGCAACTAACCATCAGTGGGGGATGAGGAAAAACCCCCACTGATGGAAGTTTACTTTATATGCCTGCATATAAAAAAGGGAAGCCGAAAGTGTATAAAAATACCTTTTGGCTTCCTTGTTTTTCAGGTTAACATGTTTACATCAAAAACGAGTTTTACCGATTATTCCTCGATTGTTACTTCACTTTCATGCTTATGATGAAGCTGCATGGTTGTGATGAGTGTATCCAAGTGATCTACGTTTTCATCGTATTCAATTAATGCAGAGATAATTTGCATAGCATGATATTGAAGGTTTTCTTCTTGTAATTTTTGTTCAGAATAGTAATTCATCAGCTGTATAAACAGTTCTTTGCGATTAACTGTGATATCTCCTTCTTCAAATGTAACATTTGGTTTTACCTTCCCGATAAACTTTAACATCACATGTTCATGATGATGTATTAAACAGTCAAGCTGCTGTTGGATAATATTTTGAAAATTATCAGGCAATGACAATATTTCATTTTCAAATCGATGCAGTTTTTTTAACGTATAAAATGATCGTTTTAACGTTGTGATCATTTGTCTGTAAATGACTAGTTTTCTTGCTTTTAATAAGGTTGTCTTTTTAAAATAATTGCGTTCTTCCTTATACATCAAATAAAGCTGATCAATTTTTATTATTCGATCGGATAGTCGATCAATATCATTTTTTAATAAATGATGTTCAGAAGCGTGACGTATCGTTAACCGAATCCATTTTGTAATTTCTTCACTAATATCAGAGATGCTATTGTAAAGCTTGTTCTCATACTTAGGAGGCAAGAATACAAGATTCACAAGAAATGCCGAGCCGATGCCGAGCATAATCGTGGAAAAGCGTATAATCGCAAATAATATAAAGTCATTTGTTGGTGTTTCCATAATGGCAATTAACGTAACCATGGAGAGGATAATGGTCTTCTCCAATTTAAGTTTTAGGTTAATAGTAATAACAATAATAGCTGCTAAACCGATAATAAAAACATTATTGCCAAAGCTTAAAACAAAGATAACGGCAATAATAGCCCCGATAATATTTCCTTGTATTTGCTCCACGATGGATAAATAAGAACGGTAAATAGTCGGCTGGATCGCAAAGATTGCAGAAATTCCCGCAAATACAGGGGAAGGAGCATGCAATAACTGTGCAAGAAATAAAGCTAAAACAATGGCGATACCCGTTTTAAGAACACGCGCCCCTAAAGTCATATATAGATAATTCCCTTCCATTCCAGTTTTCAATGCATTTTCGTATACCTTTACTTTAAACGAAAAATAGCAAAACTAAACAATCAATAATGTACTATACAGTGATTAGCTGCTAACTTCAATAGACTGTTGAAAGAATTTTATAGAAATCTCCATTTCTGTTCGCCTTTCCTTAGAAGATTCCTTATTATTCCCTCCTTCTGAAAAAATTCAAGTTCATATTCAGTTCATAAAGAAGATTTATGATGAACTCAAACAGTTGATGAATTGTAAGCATTTATAATGAAAGGATGTCCTGTATATGGCAAAAATCTTGATTGTCGATGCCGACCCGTATATTCGAGAATTGATAAAAATGCTTCTTACTAAAGAAGGCTTATCGATATTGGAAGCATCAGATGGTCTATCAGCATTAGATTTTTTAAAGTCGGAGAAAGTAGATCTTATTGTTATGGATATTATGATGCCAAATATGGATGGCTGGAAGCTTTGCCGGGAAATAAGAGCCTATTATTCTCCTACTCTGCCCATATTAATGTTGACTGCCAAAGGGGAAACGGCTCAAAAAGTAGTGATCGATTAGAGGAGAAAGAATGAGAACAAAAGAAATAGTGAAAAGAATCCTTGGCATTTTGTTTGTGATAATTTTTTTATTTTTATGCTGGTCAGCTGCCTTTCATATAACTTTTTGGTTTTTTGGAAGAGTGGAGGCAACGATATAGGCTTAAACGGAACAAATCATCAATTCCTTTCTCGGTTTTTTCCTTTTTGGATGCATCATGGTAATCATCTCGATCTTTGCACATAGGAAAGGGGGCAGAGACCAATTCTTTATTCCACTAATAGAAGCAATGGAGAATATGGCGCAGGGGAAATTTAATATTGATCTTGCTTCATATAGGGAATTAGCCCAATCACGGAATCATGTCTTTTATAAAGTGGTAAGAAGCATTGAAAATACGGCGGAAAAATTGGGGGGAATGGAACAGATGCGGCAAGAATTCATCTCCAATGTTTCCCATGAAATTCAATCTCCACTAACCTCTATTAGAGGTTTTGCTAGCGCTTTGCAAAATAATGATATTTCTGTTGAAGATAGAATGCATTATTTGCAAATTATTGAAACCGAAAAAGTAAGGCTATCTAAGCTGAGTGATAATCTGTTGAAGCTTACTTCGTTAGAATCGGAAAATCCTCCTTTTGAACCGAAAGTATATCGACTGGATCAGCAATTGCGGAGAGTCGTTCTATCTTGTGAACCGCTATGGACAGAGAAAAACCTGGAAATGGATATTTCATTAAAGCAAACGATGATACAGGCAGATGAGGAGCTAATGAACCAAGTTTGGGTGAATATTATCCATAACAGTATCAAATTCACTCCAATGGATGGGAAAATCACGATATTATCAACGGAAAAGAAGGATGGAAAGATAGCGGTAACCATCAAAGATACTGGCATTGGGATACCTGAAGATGTTCAAATGCATATCTTTGAACGATTTTATAAAGTAGATTCATCTAGAAATCGCGGAAATGGCGGCAGCGGATTAGGCCTTTCAATTGTAAAAAAAATCATAGCTCTTCATAATGGAGAAATTAAGCTTGTTAGTCAATGGAATGAGGGGACGGAAATGACGATCATTTTACCTGAAAAATCGGCAACAGCAAACATAAAAAGGTAAGAAAATTAGGCAAGGCAAAAGAAAAAGGACTTCTATCAATCGGCTGAACCGAGAATAGAAGTCCTTTTTTGCATAGATAAAAATGCTTTTTAGTTTTGCTCTTCTGCTAATTCGAAAAATGCTTGATCCACTGCATGGATGGTGGCTTCAATATCTTCTTCTGTATGTGCAATGGTGATGAACCAAGCTTCATATTTAGAAGGAGCAAGCATAACCCCTTGTTTTACTAATTTCTTGAAAAATCTTCCGAACATTTCGCCGTCTGTATTTTCTGCTTGTTCATAGTTCATTACTTTTTCCTTCGAAAAGAAAACGGTCAGCGCTCCTTTTAAGCGGTTCAGTGTGATGGGAATATTGTATTTGCTTGCTGCTTCTAAAATCCCCTTTTCAAGCAGTACGCCTAATTTATCAAGATGATCATAAACACCCTCTTGTTTTAACACTTCTAAACAGGCTATTCCGCATAAGATAGAAGCAGGGTTTCCCGCGTGAGTTCCGGCTTGATAAGCTGGGCCGATTGGCGCGACTTTATCCATTATTTCTTTTTTTCCGCCATATGCACCAATTGGAAGGCCGCCGCCAATAATTTTTCCGAGAGCTGTTAAATCTGGTTTTACTCCAAGCAAATCTTGAGCGCCGCCGTATGTAAAACGAAATGCTGTTATCACTTCATCATAAATAACTAGTGCCCCTGCTTTATGAGTGAGTTCATTCACACTTTGTAAAAAATCTTCAACAGGCTCTACAATACCAAAGTTTCCAACGATAGGCTCTACTAAAACTGCTGCAACCTGATCTCCCCATTTTTCCAAAGCTTCTTTATAAGCTTCTATATTATTAAATGGAACTGTAATAACATCTTCTGCGATTACTGCTGGAACTCCAGCGGAATCCGGCGTTCCTAGTGTAGAAGGTCCAGAACCTGCTGCCACTAATACAGGATCGGAATGACCGTGGTAGCAGCCGGCAAATTTAATAACTTTATTTCTGCCTGTATAGGCACGTGCAACACGAATGGTTGTCATAACTGCTTCGGTTCCTGAATTCATAAAGCGTATTTTCTCTAAAGAAGGAATTGCCTCTTGCAGCATTTTCGCAAATTTCACTTCATGAGGTGTTGATGTACCAAGCAATAGTCCTGTTTCAGCAGCTCTTGTAATTGCTTTAGTAATATGTGGGTGAGCATGCCCTGTAATTACTGGTCCGAACGCTGCTAAATAATCGATATACTGATTTCCATCCACATCAAAGAAATAAGCTCCTTGACCTCTTTCCATTATAACTGGTGAGCCACCGCCAACTGCTTTATAAGAGCGAGAGGGACTATTTACCCCGCCTACAATAATATCCAAAGCTTCTGTATGTATTCTTTCTGAATTAGTATGTTGCATTATATTCCTCCTAAAACTTTTATATTCAAAAGATATCTCCTATAAGTTTAGCACTTTTCAGTAGAACGTAAATGAAAAATCATTTTCCAAAAAAAATTGTCCGTTTCTGTTCAATATTAGCAAGAAGGTTGGATTTGAATGAAGGAAATAGAGGAGCAATAATCATATTTGCAGAAGACAAGCATACATATTAATACATTCATGATATTTTTGTATAGGGAGGGAGAAGCGTGTTTTTTTATTTTTTGTTAGCTTTAATCATTTTTTTTATTATGATGAGCTTGCGTACGTTATTTGTCCCTTATCGTTTAAAAGAAAAATGGGTTTCGTTTGAAAATTTTATGTATCTTTTTTTTGTTTATATCACGATTATGATAGGCTTTGGCTTAATCTATACATTGTTTCAACTTAATGGGATGCGGGTCTATAATGATGGACAGCTTCTTGCTGGCCCTCTTAATTTTTTTGATACACTTTTAACAGGAGTATATTTTAGCGGAGTTACTCTTTTTTCTGTTGGATTTGGAGACTTAATTCCCGTAGGGGCGGGAAGAGTTATCGTTGTAATAGAGGCGCTGATTGGCTATACCATTCCAGCAGCGTTTGTCGCGCGGGCTGTGTTGGATATGGAAAATTAACCGATTTCCTTTCATTTAATAATCTTGTTTGTTGAAAATCTCTTTTTGATTCGTTAGTCTTGTAGTAACAAGGTATAGAATTGGAAGGGAATGATGTAGCAATGGCATTAAACATAGGGGAAAAAGCGCCGGATTTTGAATTGCCTGCAAATACAGGAGAAAATATTAAGCTATCTGATTTTAAAGGGATGCATGTTGTACTCTATTTTTATCCCAAGGATATGACGCCTGGATGTACGACAGAAGCATGCGACTTTCGCGATAACCATAGCGAATTTGAAAATCTGGATGCAGTTATAATCGGCATCAGTCCAGATCCTGTTGGAAAACATGAAAAATTTATCCAAAAGCATGGATTGCCATTTTTGCTTTTAGCAGATGAAGAACATAAAGTGGCAGAGCTTTATGATGTATGGAAATTAAAGAAAAACTTTGGAAAAGAATACATGGGAATTGAACGGTCCACTTTCTTGATTGATAAGGAAGGAACAGTGGTAAAAGAGTGGCGAAAAGTAAGAGTAGCTGGGCATGTGGAAGAGGTTTTAAAGACGATCAATTAAAAGGGCTGCCTAATTTAGTCGGAAGAAGGCATTTGTCCATTCCGATATACAAGGTGTGAATACATTATATTAGGGCATACCTCCTCAGATGTATGATGTTTCAGGTCGATAATTATTATCGATCTGTTTTTTTAGGCAAAAAAAGCAGCCTATGAAAAATAAATGGAAATCTTATGTGATAAGAAGTATAGAAAAATAATAATAATCAAGTGAAAAACAAACGGAATTTTTGAATAAAATATGGCGATAAAGTGGATGAAATCGCATTTATATTGACAAAAGCAACGTAAAATTAGTACACTATTTATAAAGATTATAAAATAAGAATACTTTTTAGAAATGGGGTGCATGTCTGTGGAACATAATGAGTTACAAGAAGCTCTTGATAAATTAAAAGAAACAGGAGTGCGCATTACCCCGCAGCGTCATGCGATACTTGAATATTTAATTAGCTCAATGTCACATCCGACTGCCGATGAGATTTATAAAGCTTTGGAAGGTAAATTTCCAAATATGAGTGTGGCAACTGTTTATAATAATTTAAGAGTTTTTCGGGAAGTAAATCTCGTGAAAGAATTGACATATGGAGATTCTTCCAGTCGATTTGATTTTATCACTTCGCATCATTACCATATTATTTGCCAAGAATGTGGAAAAATAGTGGATTTTCATTATCCGGGACTTGATGAAGTAGAACAGTTTGCCAGCCATGTTTCAGGATTTAATATCAGTCATCACCGTCTAGAGATTTATGGAACATGTCCTGATTGTGCCAAAAAAGATGCGCACTAATATTGGAAAAGAGACTGCCCGATAAGTTATTTGCTAAAAGCTAGTAGAAAATAACTTATTCCTGGGAAGCCTCTTTTTTTTGTTTTTCTGAATATATTTTGGTTGAAGCTGTTTGATATGCAAATAATATAGCAGGATTTGGAAAAAGATAACGCGATTAATCGTCGTGTTATAATGAAGAATATTTTGGGTGCGAAATGGTTTCATTAATTAGCTAAATGCCTAGTTATAAAAAAGATAGCAATGCATGATAAATGTTTAATGGAAAGATAATAACTAAGTATGCAGGATATTGCCCGTATATGTCGAAATATTACGAAAGAATTTTTAATACAGAGAGGGAGGAATAATGATGGAAGACATTCTTCGTCCTATTTATCAAGAAAGAGCCAGTCAAGCTAACACCTTGGGAGTATTAATGATCGAAAAAAAACAAAAAGAAATGACCGTTACTGATACATTTGACAGTGTCATGCTTATTGTTGTGCATGAAGCAAAACAACCTGTTTTTGTTAAACATTATACTTACTTAGGAAAAAAGGCAGCCTTACATATTGTTACAGAAAGTCAATTGAAGAAATGGATTTTGCTCGGCAATAACAAAAAAATATTTGAATGGATATATAATGGTCGAGTTTTATTTGATCGCAATGAGTTTGTCGACCAATTAAAAATGGAACTTAAAGAATTTCCAATTGCACAACGAAAACAAAAGATGGGCTTAGAGTTTGCAAAGCTGATAAGAAGATATATGGATGGGAAAGCATTTTTTGAAAATAAACACTACTTGGATGCATATAATGATATAGTTCATTCCTTGCATCATTTAGCTAGACTTGCTGTTATAGAAAACGGCTTTCATCCAGAGGTTACTGTTTGGAGTCAAGTAAAGCAAATCGAGCCGGAGATTTATAAACTTTATGTTGAATTGGTTAATAGTGAAGAAACAATTGAAAAACGTCTGGAGCTTTTATTTTTGGCAAGTGAATTTTTAATACATTCCAGAACGGAAAAAAGTATTCAGCATATAACAGATGTGCTGCTGCAGAAAGAGCATTGGTCGTTTAATGAACTAATGGAAAATGAAGAACTCTCTATATACTCCGTAGATTTTGGAATGTTATTTGAGTATCTTATTGAAAAAAACAAGGTGGAAGTAGTAAACATAGAAACAAAAAGTCCTAGTATTTTTCACCGTTATTATAAGGTTCCAGAAAAAAATAAACAAAATTCATAAAAAGTATTGACCATTATAAAAAATCTTGTTATATTTATATCCGTCGCTGAAAACAACAACAAATGTTGAAACAACGACGGAAATATTTTTTTGAAAAACATGTTGACAATAATGTTAACAAAATGTTATTCTGATAAAGTCGCCTCTGAGTGACATAGAAAAATTGCTCTTTGAAAACTGAACAAACAAAACGTCAACAATAAACGTTTATAACCTTTGTTGTAAACGAAAAAAAGTAACAAAAAGCTAGAGTTTAGCTTCGGAGCTAATCTT